>OMSN01000004.1 GCA_900313765.1 uncultured Eubacteriales bacterium | reverse complement strand
GAAATAAGTCTTGATCATACCGTTGTAGATCTTCCGGTTCTTATCCGCCTTGCGGCCGATGTATTTCTCTGCCTGGTCATAGGACGTGATGATGTACTCCGACCAGGAGTCCAGCCGTCTGAATGCCTGCCCGATCTCCCTGTAGAGTCCGGGCAGTTCTTTTTTCTCCTCCAGCCGCTCGCCATAGGGCGGATTCGTGATCACAAACCCGTATTTCTTCGGATGGCTGAGTTCTGACACCGGTCTTCTCTGGAAATGAATCAGGTGATCCACGCCTGCGTTTCTCGCATTTTCCCGGGCTGCCTTCACAATGTCCCCGTCAATGTCATATCCCTGGATGTCAGTCTCGATCTGATCATCGATACGGCTGTTCGCATCATCGATCACATCATACCAGTACTTTTTGGGGATCAGGTGCTCCCACTGCTCCGCCAGGAACTCCCGGTTCATGCCCGGGGCAATGTTGGCAGCGATCATGGCGGCTTCGATCGGAAATGTCCCGGACCCGCAGAACGGATCCACCAGGATACGGTCCTTCTTCCACGGGGTCAGCAGGATCAGGGCAGACGCCAGCGTCTCGGAGATGGGCGCCTTGGCAGTCAGCAGACGATAGCCCCTCTTATGAAGAGAGACACCGGTGGTATCAATGCCGACCGTGACCTCGTCCTTCATGATCGTGACACGCAGGGGGAACTCGGGGCCGGTCTCCGGGAACTCGATCAGACGGTACTTCTGACGCATCCGCTCCACCATGGCTTTCTTCATGATCGACTGGATGTCCCTGGGTGAGAACAGCTTACTCCGCACACTGGTTGCCTTCGCGACCCAGAACTTCGCGTCCCGGGGCAGGAAGCGTTCCCACTCAATTGCCTTCGTCCCCTGAAACAGGTCTTCGAAGGTCTCCGCGTGAAATGAACCGGCCTTCACCAGCACCCTCTCTGCAGTGCGCAGGAAGACATTGGCATAGCAGACCGCCTGCCAGTCACCCTCAAAACTGACCTTGCCATCCTCCACAAGGCTGATCTCATACCCCAGATCCTGGATCTCCCTCTTCAGGACACTCTCCAGTCCGAAGTGGCACGGGCAGATCAGCGTGAAGGTCTCGTTTAAAAAAGTAGTTGCTTTTTCATTTCCCATATACTATAATCCTCTTGTAAAAAATATTACCCTTAATGATATTTTTTACAACCCCTTATTAATTATTTATACTCCCCTTGAAAAGCCGGCAGCTCCCCTGCCGGCTTGTCTCCGTCTTTTTCAGGGGATCTGATCCGTCTTATTCCACGCCACATACCGGGTGCCGGGCCAGTCTCTATCTCAGTTTTGATAATGTATCTGCTGTTCTTTGATCATCGGATACCGAATCAATTCATTTCCGTCTGTTGCCTCTTTGTGCATATCTACGGCTGTAATCTGAGAATTCTCATATGTTCTGTAATAGTAGATCCCCCGATCCATGTTGCAGCAGGAAGAATATACGGTTATCTCATATTTTCCTTCGCTCAGGCAAACACAGCCTCTTTGCTGATCTACGGACCCCAGAATATGAAAAAACTGGCTTACACTTTCCTCCTCCGAGCTGCCGGAAACGGAATTCATGCGGGTAAACGCCGCCTTCACGAACCTTGATGCAGAGGAAAGATCGCCGGGCAGTCCCATCGCGCCCATTCCACGGCTGTATTCCTTAATCTCCAGACCCTCGGCAAAAGTATTTGTCACAGGTTTATTTGACAGATACATATAATTGCTGAGATGAAACATCTGCTGATCGAAGGTTGGATTGTTAGTCATGACCCCTACCGGATCATCGTATACTCTGATGCCGTCCTTTAAAGGTTCAACAACAATCGATTCTTTTTGATCCGCAATCATCCAATGCAAAGGCGTCAGCGGAAGCTCCGGGCTAAAACTTATATTGACCGGGTTCATATGGGCAATAAGCTTCTTTGCCTCATCGACACTCGCACAGCGGCTGAGAATCCATGGGATGAATTCAAATGGCGCCACATTGTCCTTATCCGGAACAACCGCCCTATAAGCAGCATTCCCGGGGAAGTTCAATCCGGCAATTCCAAGGCCCTTTTCATTTACGGCATCATAGAAGAGCGGGTACCCATCCACGACAAACGCTGTTCCAATCATGGCATAATGTTGATGGATACTCTCGCATCTGCGAAAGGCAAATGAATAGTTTCTTGGCACAATAGTGATCTCTTCGTGATAAGAGTACTCCAGGTCCAGGTTGCGTCCGAAATAATGATCCTTCGCATAATAAGTTGCTGCTGTACACATCTTCACGTTCTCCTGTCTATATCAATTCCGAATCCGACTTTTGTTTCCGCAGAACAACTACCGTCTCGACATGCACTGTTCCCGGGAAGAGGTCGACAGTGCAGCACCGCTTCACCCGGTACCCTGCCGCCTGAATCGCTGCCAGATCATTCTTCAGACTGGTCGCTTTGCAGGAAATGTATACGATCGTATCCACGCCGAACCGCAGGATCTTCGGCATCGCCTTCGGATGGATCCCCTCACGGGGCGGGTCCAGAACGATCATATCCGGCTTCTCTTTCAGTTCATCGACTACTTTCAGGACATCGCCGCAGATGAAGTCACAGTTCGCAAGGCGGTTCCCCTGAGCATTGCCGATCGCAGCCTCCACAGCCTCCGCCACAATCTCAACACCTGTCACGTGCTTTGCCACCGGCGCCAGGATCTGGGCGATCGTCCCGGTTCCGCTGTAGAGGTCGAAGACGACCTTATCCTTCGTATCTCCGATGTATTCCCGGGCTGCCTCATAGAGGACCTCCGCCCCCCTGGAATTCGTCTGGAAAAATGAAAACGGCGTGATCCTGAACGTTAAACCCAGCAGCCGCTCCTCGATGTATTCCACACCGCTCAGCAGGACTGCACGGTCACTGCGGACCGTATCCGCTACAGAATCATTCCAGGTATGAAGGATCCCCGCGATGGTTCCGTCCAGAGGCAGCGCCTGAAGCCGCTCCACCAGCTGTGTCTCGATGGCATTCTCGATGTTCTCTCCGGATGCGCCTGCCGGCTCTTCATCGCCGGATACGCACTGGGTTGTCGTAACGAGATCGACCAGGATCTGTCCCGTCGCCTTCGCCTTTCGCACAAGAAGATGGCGGAAATATCCTCTGTGGGTGAGCCTGTGAAAAAACGCAAGTCCGCTCTCCTGCGCGATCTCAAGGACTGTTCTTCGGATCTTCCGGATGTCTTCATCCACGATCTGACATGCATCCACATTCACGATGTCATAGAAGCTCCCTTTCTTGTGAAGCCCCAGGGACATCGGGCCGTCCTTGTACTCATCTCCAAAGGTGAATTCCATCTTATTGCGGTATCCCGTCACATCCGGTGACAGACGGATCCCTTCGTACCAGTCATCCGGCGCTTCGATCAGAGCCCCCTCCAGCAGACGCCGGATCTGTTCTGACTTAATGCGTGCCTGCTCCTCATAGGGAAGCATGCGGAACTGGCATCCCCCGCACTCAGGAAAATGAGGGCAGTCGCTGTCGATCTGCATGTCGGAAGGCTCCAGCGTCTCCAGGAGCATAGCCTCACACTTTGATGCATTTTTCTTCTTGACCCTGACGCGCACTTTCTGTCCGGGAACCGAACCTTTTACGCCAACTTCGATCCCATCTACGCACAGGACCGCCTTTCCGGGATAATCACAGCGCACGACAGTTCCTTCCAGAATGTCACCCTTCTTCATGTATGTTCCTCCAACGGCAAAAATAAAGGCTGCCGCGTTCTGCGACAGCCCTTCACGTCCATAACCAGGCATCCGGAGCCGATGTATTACTCTGCGTCAGCCTCGTCCGCTTCCTCTGCCTCAGCAGCTTCCTCAGCGGTCTCCTCTGCTGCATCCTCAGCATCCTCTGACTCATCCTCATCGTCGAAGAAATCATCAAAGTCATCGTCAAAATCATCGTCGAAATCTTCCAGATAATCCGGAGTCAGATAACGATATACCGCATATGCGATCGCAGCTATAGCAGCGATGGCTCCGATAATTGCAAGACACCACAGGATAGCATTCTTATGCCTTGCGTTGTCACGGTCTCTCAGCGCCTCAATCAGTTCATCTCTTCTCATCATGTCAGGCTCATCCTTTCTCTTAAGTGCAGACTTATGCCCGCTTGTCTAATAGAGTATATCACACAGATAACCATTAATCCATATAAAATTCAGCATCAGACCTTCACCAGTTTCGCAAAGCCAGCAAACATCTTCTTCACACCATAGTTGTCGAATTCCACCGTGACTTCCTTGTCTCTTCCGCCGTCGCGGATCGCCGTGACGGTTCCCTGTCCGAACTTCACATGCCGCACCGTGTCCCCGACTCCATATCCCAGGTCCCCGGAGGATGCCTGTATCTGCTTTCCGGAGATAAAATACGGCTTTGCTGCCGGCTGGCTCTTCCTGGGCATCTGCCAGGGCTTGGGCGAAGAAGAAAACGGGCTTCGCGAGGGCGATCTCTCCGGCATGGTGTCGATCACTTCCGGCGGAAGTTCCCCGAGGAAGCGGGACTCCCTGAACCATTCCATCTGTCCCCGCAGCATCCGCATCCTGGCCCCGGTCATCGTCAGGTGCTCCTTCGCGCGGGTGATGCCCACGTAGCACAGTCTCCGCTCCTCCTCCATATCAGACGGATCGCCTGACATGGTGGACTGATAGCTCGGAAACAGCCCTTCATCCATGCCTGCAAGGTACACATTGGGGAATTCCAGTCCTTTGGCGGCATGCAGCGTCATCAGCGGCACCCGGTCATCCTCGCCGTCAAAGGAATCAATGTCAGCCACAAGGGCAACTTCTTCCAGGAACCCCCGAAGCGTCGGCCTGATCCGGTACGTCTGTGACTCATCATCTGCAGGCACATTCATTTCCGGAAGATTCATCTGGGCGGACAGTCCTTCCTCCTGCGGCTCCTCCGTCTGCTGCGGCTGCATCGACGCATCTGCCTCGAAGGCTTCTTCATAGGAAGCTGCCTTGTTGATCAGTTCCTCGATGTTGGCCAGACGGTCAGCCGACTCATCCGTCCCTTCCAGACGCAGCTCTTCCGCATACCCGGTCCTCTCCAGAATATTCCGGATCACTTCGGTGGGAGTCTGCTCTGCAGCCTCTTCCCGGAGGGTACGGATCAGATTGGCAAATGAACGGATCTTCAGTCCGCCTCTTCCGATCCCGGGAACCTTGTCTGCCATACGGCAGATGTCGAAGAAAGTGCTGCCCGTTGTCTGGGCATAACTGTCGATCCTGCTGATGGACGTAGCGCCGATCCCTCTTTTTGGAACGTTGATGATCCTCTTAACGGCGATATCGTCCCTGCTGTTGTCAACCGTCTTCAAATAGGCCAGGATATCCTTGATCTCACGCCTTGCGTAGAAGTTGGTCCCTCCGATGATCGTATACGGGATATTCTCGTACAGGAGCTGTTCTTCCAGGGCACGGGACTGGGCGTTGGTCCGGTACAGGACCGCGCTGTCCTTGTAGGCGAAGATCCCCTGTCTCTTCTTTCTGCCCAGATCATCCACGATAAACTTTGCTTCCGCCCTGGCATCGTCGAATCTCCGCACACTGACCGGATCCCCCGTGCCGTTATCCGTCCACAGCCGCTTCTGTTTCCTGGACACATTGTTCGCGATCACGCCATTGGCTGCATCCAGGATATTCTGCGTAGAGCGGTAATTCTGCTCCAGCCGGATGACCTCCGTATTCGGGAAGATCTGCTCAAAATTCAGGATATTGCCGATGTCAGCCCCGCGGAACCGGTAGATGGACTGGTCATCGTCGCCGACCACACACAGATTGCCCGTCTTCTTCGCCAGAAGAGCGACGAATACAAACTGTGCCTTGTTGGTATCCTGGTACTCATCCACCATCAGATATCGCCAGCGGTTCTGATAGTGTTCCAGAACATCCGGATTCTCACGAAACAGCCGGACCGTCAGAGCGATCAGGTCATCGAAGTCAACCGCATTGCTCCGTTCCAGCCGTTTCTGGTACTCTGCATAGACATCCGCGATCTGAAGCAGGTCCCTGTCGCCCATGCCAAGGGCGTTCTCACGGCACTCTGCGGGACTGATCAGTTCGTCCTTCTGGTGCGAGATCTGCGCAAGGAACATTTTCTCCTTATACAGTTTCGTATTGATCTCCAGATGTTTGCAGATATCCTTCATCAGGTTCCTGGTATCATCCGTATCGTAGATATCAAAGTTCCGCTCGTATCCAAGCCGGTCAATGTACTGCCGCAGGATCCGCACGCAGGTCGAATGGAAGGTCGCCACATGGACCGCTTCCGCGCCGAATCCCACCATCCGGTCCACTCTGCTGCGCATCTCCTGGGCGGCTTTGTTGGTAAATGTGATCGCGCAGATGTTCCACGGTGCCACACCCTTCTCCCCGATCAGCCATGCGATCCGGTTTGTGAGAACTCTCGTCTTTCCCGATCCCGCGCCTGCAAGGATCAGAAGAGGTCCGTCCATATGTGTTGCTGCCTTCTGCTGCTGCGGGTTCAACCCCTGTAATAAATTCAATCTGTACCTCCCGTTTTATTCCGGAAACTCAACGGTTACCGTATATCCGCTCTCATCTGTCCGCACTCCGGTCACTGTGCCGTCGAAGACCTTCAGCCTCTCCCGGAGCGTGAAGTTGGCACTCATCGCCACTGCGGGTTCGATCGTATAATACCAGGTCTCAGGAAGTCTTCCTTCTGTCACATGGACCTTGTCTCCTTCTTTGACAAGACCTTCCCTCTCCATCTTGAATTCCATTTTTCTCATAACAGCCACTCCTTTTTCTTGCCATATCGTTTTCAAAACCATATAATAGCAGTAGTGAGGTGATATATTATGGCATCTAAAAAAAATCCTAAAGAAATAAATGAATCCGGCAACAGCAGACATGACGGTCAGGAGCTGCTGCTCTATCTGCTGGATGCAGTCGATAAAGTAGATCTGATCGATCCTTCCGACATTCCGAATATCGATCTCTACATGGACCAGGTGACGACCTTCATGGACGAGCACCTGAAGCAGTCACGCCGTTTTGAGGAGGATAAGATCCTCACCAAAACCATGATCAACAATTATGCGAAGAACAATCTTCTTCCTCCCCCTGAGCGCAAGAAGTATACACGGGAGCACATCATACTCCTGATCTTCATCTACTATTACAAGGGCATCCTGACTCTGCAGGACATTCAGTCCATCCTGGAGCCGATCGGCCGGAAATACTTCCATTCCAAAGAAGGCCGCTCTGTGTCCGATCTGTATGATGAAGTGATCCGCATGGACCGCGACCGTCATGTAGACTTCCGCGAAGAAGTGAATGACATGGTAGACAACGCGGCAGATTATTTCTCTGATTCCTCAGGGGATGAGCGTGAGTTCCTGCGCGTACTCTCCATGATCAACATGCTTGCCTACGATATCTTTGTCCGCAAGATGCTCATCGAGAAGCTGATCGACCGCTACTTTACAAACGGTTCTCCCGAACAGGGAAAGGCTTCCAGAAAGAAAGCCAAGAATCCGCCCTCTGAGACAGAATGATCATGAATCCTGTCTGAGACATCCGAATAAACCATCTGACATGAAACACCTGAATGAAACCAGCGTTCACTCAGGTGTTTATTTTACCATATTTCCATGTTCTGTAAATCTGCTGCCGCACAGTCCGGTTCATTCCGTTTTCTTCCCGATGCGTTCCAGCACCATGGAATAGCCATCGCTCCCGTAGGTCAGCGCGCGGTTCACTCTGCTGATCGTGGCAGTTGACGCTCCGGTCTCCTGCGCAATCTCCAGATAGGTCTTCTTCTGAGTCAGCATCCTTGCAACCGCGAACCGCTGTGACAGGCTTGTCAGTTCATTGACTGTACAGACATCCTCAAAAAAGCGATAGCATTCGTCCCGGTTCTGAAGGGAAAGTATAGCATCACACAAATCATCTGCTGCAGGGGTTCTTAGAGATTTACTCATGTTGTTCGCCTCGTCCTTTGTGAATTTAAAGTTATACTTCGTGAAAGTGTGACTGTCCGGAAAAAGCTGCATATGACATGCAGCTTTCCGTTATACCTTACATTGAATGAATCCGCGTCAGCCGCTGACATACGAAGCGCTCAGCGAACCGTCTGCGTTCTGTGAATATGCAATATTGACATACAGTCCCGAATACAGTCCGGAAGTCGTCGTGATGTCGGCTTCACCGGTATAGATCGTATAGGAGTTCCCGTCGTCCCCCGTGATGGTAATGGTATCCGCCGTTGATCCTGTCACGACGCCGCCCAGGGAACCCGAACCGGAGACGCCGGACGAGCCTGAAGAGCCGCCGCTGCTGCCGCTGCCTCCTCCTGTGCCGGCTGCCGGTGCGCTGGAACTCAGATAGCTCTTCGAGATATATCCGGTTCCGGATCCGGTCGAAACAATATACCAGTTATCTGTCTCGCCTACGACCGTGACGGAGTTTCCGCTGTCCAGCGTGCCGGTCACATCGGAGCCCGTGCTGGGCTGTGTGCGGATATTCACGCCATCCGTCGCGTACATGGTCACGGAAGATCCGTAATTGTATGCTGTTGTGCTCTCTCCGACCGCCTCATCGCTTGCAGTCGCCTGCGCCGTGGTCTGCGTTGCCGCGTTTGCATCGGATGTCAGGAAATCCTTGCGGACGTAACCAGTCTGTCCGTTCACGCTCACCTGATACCAGTTGTTGGTCTCACCGATGACCATGACCGCATCCCCGGGTCCTAAGCCTCCGACGATCTCCGCGTCGGTTCCAGGACCGGAACGCACGTTGACCGTATCATTGGAATACAGCGTGGTCGCTGCACTGTACGGTTTCAGAGATGTGTTCTCCTGTGTGGAGGTCGTGGCGTTGTCCGGAGTCTTCGTTGTGGTCGTTCCCGCCAGGGCTGCCCCCGTAACATTCCGCAGTTCTTCATCCTTCAGCACAGTGAAGCTGTCCACAGAATCCTCAACTGCCTTGAGCAGCGTACTGTTGTCATCCGTGACGGTTCCCGTGATCACATAGGCCTGATCCGGAGCCACGATGCCGTAGGTCACGGAATATGCCCACATACGGGCTGCCGCATTGTACTTGACGACATAGCGGTATGTATTCACGTTCCCGATGGTCTTGCTCTCAAAGCTCTGAATATCGTATGCATTGGTGTCGGAATACTGCTTCGTGAGAGCTGCCTTCAGATCTTCTTCCGTAGTCTGGACGGACAGCGTCTTCATGGCAGAATCCGTACTCGCATGTACGATATTGATCATCGCATCGCTGCCGGAGGAGAAAACGCGCATCTCATCCGCATCCTGCGTGACCTTCCATGTATTATCCGGAAGTGTGATCTTCACGGTTCCGTCCTTGGAAGTATACTCAACCGAAGTAATCAGCTTCGGTACCTCTGTCTCCGTCTCGCTCTCAACTTCTACAGCCACCGTCTGAGCCTGTGTCTGACGTTCTGTCTCACTCTCCCTGACGACTACCTCCGCCCCGTCCCGGGACCTTCCGCAGCCTGAGGCGCCTGCGCAGACAGCTGCGGCAAGCGATATCCAGAGGATGGTCTTTTTATTCATCATCAAATATACCCCTCCATTGCCAGCCGTGTTCCGGCCGATCTATACTCACACCTTTTCCTATACTAACACGCATATTTTGCCTGTGCAAGTTTCCCGGAAAGAGTTCAAAGTGTCTTAATAAAATAGTAAAAAAATGAATACTGGACCGGTGCAGACTCAATGCTCCGGCCCACTATTCTCATTCGCTATTCATCAGCAGGTTTTCACCAGTCCTGCAGACTGGGTCATCCGACAAAGGATGCCTTGACATATCCCTGCGTTCCGTTGTAGTCGATCTGTACCCAGCCATCGGAAGATCCGATCTGTGTCACGGTGGTACCTGCGCTGACGACTCCGACAACACTTGCGGTCTCGTATGCATCCGAGCGGATGTTCGCGTCGGTGTTCAGCGTGACCGAAGGTCCGGAAGCGGTGCTTGCCGGCGCTGCCGTTGTCTCTGCTGGCGCCGTCGTCTCCGGCGTCACATTCTGCACAGCTGCTGTCTCAGGAGTCTGAGCTGTCTGTGCAGGCGCTGCCTCCTGCGGTCTCTCTGTCATCGCCTCTTCATAGGAAGCGGACATGAATTCCTTCTTGACGTAGCCTACCAGTTCATCAGAGTCACTGACCGGATCATGCTCTTTGTAGATCCTGTACCAGTTGACGGTCTCACCGATGATCACAGCCTCCTCACCTCTGTCATAGCTCGAGATGATATTATCCGCTGTATCCGTGGTCGGAGTCTCTCTGACATTGATGTCCGCGTTCGCAAACATGGAGATCCAGTCATTGTATTCATTGGACTGGGCAAGCTCCTCGTCAGCAGTCAGTACTGCCTCGGTGGGCGGCGTCGTCTGCGGCTGTGTCTGCGGTTCGGTCTGAACCTCGGTCACAGGCTGTGTCTGCGGCTCGGTTTCCGCTTCCGTCTCCATTACCGGAGCTTCCGTCTGAATGATGACCACCGCTTCCGTAACTGCAGTTGAAACAGTAGTCGGTTCGCTGGTCGGCTGCGCTGTCCCGTTCTCCGGACGTGCCTGTCCGCATCCGGTCACAGCAAGACCTGCAAGTGCGGCAATGATCGCTGACACCAGAACGGTCTTCGAATATCTTTTCATCTGCTTGTCCCCCTTATATCCCCTTTCCGTAGAGTTATGGCAAGTTATTTGTAATCATAATAACAGGATAATGTCCAAAAAACAAGTTATAACGCTAATCCTAAGAGTTTCCGACATTCTTGTTCACTATGTTTTAAGATTCTGTGAATGTTGCGGGGGCAAGTCATGGCATGCTATAATTGAACGGTTACAGAAATCCGTTCATCAAACAGATCGAGAGGTACATTCCATGCCTGATCAGAAGAAAGAAACCGGTTCAGAACAGAATAAGGAGACTAACTTGAAAAGTGAGATCCTGAGCTGGGCAGGTGTAATCATTGTTGCCGTTGTCCTGGCTCTGTTCATAGATGGCGTCATTATCATTAATGCAACTGTCCCGTCCGGTTCCATGGAGACCACCATCATGACCGGCGACCGTGTGCTGGGCACCCGGTTTGCCTATTGGTTCTCTGCGCCGAAGCGCGGGGACATTGTCGTATTCCGCTATCCGATTGATGAGGCCAAGGGCAAACGGACCAAGTTCATCAAACGCATCATCGGTCTTCCCGGAGAAACGGTCGAGATCAAGGAAGGCGTGGTCACCATCAACGGGGAAGCCCTCGAAGAGAATTATATCAATGGAACCTGGGTCACGGCGAATGACGGGTTTGTCTTCCATGTCCCGGAGGACCACTACCTGATGCTGGGCGACAACCGGAATAACTCCAGCGACGCACGTTACTGGCCTGTGATTGCCATACGCGAGGGAGTCGCGAACTCTGAAGAGGAAGCCGAATCCTTTGCCTATGTTGCCAGGAACAAGATCCTGGGCAAGGCATATTTCCGCTACTGGCCGCTTACCAGCATGGGCTCGCTCTACAAGAAGAAATGACAATCCGCGGCAAGACCGCATGCCGGGAGACATTTTATGGCTGATATATTAAAACGAAAAGACCTGATCCGGGCATGCTATGCCCCGGACCGGCAGTCTGCCGACCAGATGATCGCAGTGCTCGGACAGTACGGGATCAGTGCCGTCCGCAGCGGCGGTGTGAAGGACATCTACCGTATCGGCGGAGATGTGGTCGGCGAAGAGATCATGGTCACACCGGAAGATCTTCCGCAGGCCAGAGAGATCCTGCAGCAGATGACAGGGGATGATACACCGGCCGCCCAGCCGTCCAAGTCTGTCGCAAAAACAGTAATCAGTCTCCTGGCGGCGGCCGCACTGTTCATACTCCTGCTCCTGATCCGGGGGCTCTTCTGATGAGGTGATCCATATGCCCGAGAGAAGTCTGTGTCTTCTGATCGGATATCTTTTCGGATGTTTTCTGACTGCAGAAGTCATTATAAAAATAAAGACCGGACAGTCTGTCTCTCAGTTTGGAACAGGCAATCCCGGTATGGCAAATGTCATGCGGATCTTCGGCTTCCGGACAGGTGCAGCCGTTCTGATCGGAGATCTGTGCAAGACTCTCGCCGCCTGTGTGCTCTGCTGTTATCTGTTCGGCCGCTCTCCTGTCGTCACGGGAGGAGCCCCTCTGGGACAGACTGCTGTGCTCTGGGCAGGCCTGGGAGCTGCCATCGGCCACAACTGGCCGTTCTGGCGCCGCTTCAGGGGCGGCAAGGGTGTCGCTGTGACATGCATGGCGATCTTCCTGTTCAGTCCTCTGTGGGGTCTTGCTGCAGACATCGCCGGTATGCTGGTGGTCTTCAGGACCGGATTCCTTCCGCTCGGCGCTGTAGTGATCACAACACTGTTCACTGTATTTGCCGGCGTATTCTACGGAACGGAGCCGTGCCTGCTCGCACTGGCGCTTGCCCTGATCATGCTGTCACGGCATTACCCCGGACTGATCCGCAGTCTAACGGGCACAGAGGAGAAAAACGCGCAGTATCTCAAGCGTAAAAAATAAGCTCTGATTTCCCCATTTTCATCTTGCAAAATACGTGTAAAGTTCTTATATTCAAATTGGGTGGTGAGAGCCATTTTTTAAAAAGATCGCCGATATTCTATGATCCGTGATCAGGAATATCGGCGATTCTCTCATTACCCGTTCCGACCCTCTTCAGGGTCTTTTTTATTTTGGTCCAAACAGGTCTTTGAGCCCGTTCATCAGCACGGAGATCATGTCCCCTGATCCGTTCTGTGTGCTCAGACTCTCCGTCCCCAGAAGCACCAGATTGACGGCGGATTTCACTTTCTCATCCGCCTCTCTGTACGCTTTCAGCAGTTTCTTCTCCTGCGCGCTCACCTTAAACTCCGCTGAAGAAGTGGTCTTGCGGGCCGTTGTCTTTGCAGCCGTCTTCGAGGCAGTGGTCTTCCTGGCGGTCGTCTTTGCTCCGGTCGTCTTCGCCGAAGTTGTCTTTGCAGAAGTTGTCTTTGCCGAAGTGGTTTTCGCAGTTGTCTTCGCAGTCGTCTTTGCAGCTGTCTTTGCTCCGGTCGTCTTCTTCGCTGCGGACGCTCCTTTTGCAGCCGTCGTTCCCTTCGCGGCATCGATCAGGGACTTCTGCGTCACGCCGGTCGCCTTCGCGATCTCTTTCAGAACAGCCTGTGTCAGTTCTTTTTCACCGCGCTCCGCCTTGCTGATATCATCCGCCGAGATCCCTTTGATCTTCCGTGCCAGCTGCTCCTGCGTCAGCCCTGCACCTGTCCGTGCTTCTTTGATGAGTACGCCAACTTTGTTCGCCATGTTCCGCCCTCCTTTACACGCTGCAGGGTTCAGCCCTGTATCTCTTTTGCAAGGGCGTCATACATCACATCTACCGGTGCTTCCTTTCCGGTCCACATCGTGAAGTTGAGCGCACCCTGCTGTACCAGCATTCCGATACCGTTGAAACATCTGGCGCCGTGTTTACCGCACTCTTCCAGGAAGAGTGTATCTACCGGGTCAAACACCACATCCGCTGCAACCATTCCTTCCCGGATCGTATCATAATCAATGTCCGGTCTCTGCATATGGGCAGGCGTGAAGCCGATCGGAGTCGCATTGATCAGGATATCCGTCCCTTCCGGCACAGCCAGATTCTCGGTCCACGGCACATACTCAGCCTTACATTCTGTCTTCTCATTGATCAGGTCGGCAAGTTCGCTTCCGGATCCCTGTGTCCGGTTCACGATGGTGATATGGCTTGCCCCGTTCAGAGCGCATTCCACACAGATTGCCCTGGCGGCGCCGCCTGCTCCCAGGACCATGATCCGCGTTCCGCTGATCTTCACCCCGCCGTTCTTGAGCGCTGTCGTGAATCCTTTTCCGTCCGTATTCTCTCCGGTCAGTCTCCCATTGTCGTTGACCACCGTATTGACCGCGCCGATGATCTGAGCTGCTTCCGACAGCTCATCCAGCATCGGGATCACTTTGATCTTGTGCGGCATGGTGAGATTGATGCCCCGAAAATGCATCGCTCTGACGCTTGCCATCGCCGTCTCCAGATCTTCCGGCAGGACTTTGATCGTCAGATAGCGATAGTTCAGGCCAAGCGCGGCATACGCAGCCTCCTCCAGCACACATGTGGGATTGTCATCCACCGGGTCCCCGAATACACCCGTCAGTTCCGCCCTGTAGTGAGCCATCTTTCCTTCCTCCTTTTCATCAAAACTCTATGGATCAATAACCTTCCTTTTTGCGTTCCCTGCGAAGGACCTGCCTGCGCTGCGCGCTCTCCCACTCCATCTGTTCATTGACAGATTCAACGATCAGGCCCGGCACTTCGTGCGGGCGCCCTTCGCTGTCAACAGCAACCATGACAAAATAAGCCGTGTTGATCAACACCCTGATCCCGTCGACTTTCTCTGCAAAGGTGTCGATCCTGACCTCCATCGATGTCCTTCCTGTCCAGGTCAGATAACCGCGCATGAATATGGCATCTGATACGGTTGCGCCTTCCCTGAACCGCAGATTGTCGATCGCAGCCGTAACGACCACGCTCTCCGAATGGCGCTTCGCCACCAGGCCGGCCGTCTCATCGATCCACTGCAGAAGGCGTCCTCCGAACAGCCTTCCATAGGGATTCAGGTCCCCGGGTACGATCAGGTGGGAACACTCCGTAAGAGAATCCGAAACATGCTTCAGCTTTCTGCCGTTTTCGTCTGTACTGTATGATGTCATGACAATCTTAGCTCCATTCTCAGATTTATTTTCATATTACCACACATCTGCCCTGTCAACTATCCACAACCGGGTATATTATTCATTTTGATACCTCTTGCATTTCAGTAAACCCTGCACTATGATAGGTAAATAAACCAGTCTCTATCCTGCTATCGGAAGAACAGCGGAGGAACAGTATATGTTTGCTTCAACAAAAGGAAGATATGCACTGAGAGTTCTGGCCGACCTGGCCGAACATGATACGGATGAAAATGAATATATTCCACTGAAGGATATTGCCAGGAGACAGGAGATCTCTGAGAAATACCTGGAAGCGATCGTCAAGCTGCTCGTGAAAGAAAAGCTGCTGATCGGTGTACGGGGAAAAGGGGGCGGATACCGCCTTGCCAGAAAGCCGGAAGAGTATCCGGTTGGTGAGATCCTCCGCATCACGGAGGGCGGGATCAATGTCGTGTCCTGTCTTGCGGAAGGCGCGGATGCATGCCCGCGCTCTGCCAGCTGCCGCACGCTCAACATGTGGACCCGGCTGGATGAACTGATCGGGAATTATCTGGACAGCATCACGATCGCCGATCTGATCGCGGATGCCAGGAAGCAGTGACCGTTCAGGTCTTCACGGATCCCATTTTCTGCTGCAGTCTTCCAGCACCAGATCCAGGTCAAAGCAGTCTTCATCCTGCTCTTCCCATGTTTTCTTCTCAAAATTATACAGGCTCCACACCCGGTTTCCCTCCCTGTAACCATTCAGGGAGTAGACCAGAAACGAGACCTTCAGTTTGCCGTCCTTCTCAGGGACGGCAAATTCGCATACTGAAGTGATCCTGTCTTCCGTGATCCTGTGGTAGACCAGTTCGGCATACGCGCTCTGCTCCGGATGGTCCAGATCCAGCTCAACCCCAAGAAAGTCTTTCACATAAGATCCGCTGAGCACAAACTCTTCCGGATCCATGTTTTCATGCGCGATAAAGATCCTGGCTTCCACCGCCATCTCTTCAAGCAGTCGCTTCTTTTCCTCCAGCTGCTGCGCATAATAACCGAATGATCTTGTGAATACGCTGATCCCGCCTCTCTCCGTCTGCCGCTCCGGCATCCGGGTAAAATCGTGACTGATGATCTTCGCCATTAAAATGATCCTTTCATACTTTTTTCACAACTTATACGTAGGTCGGACACAATCTTCCTGTATTCTGTAAACCATAGAGAACAGAAATACAGACAGTAATTTCATACTCTAGCCGGCAGGAGAGCCTGCCGGCACTCCCTCCAACAATAACCGAGAAACGGTTTGACATAGATTTGAACTTTTCATACTCTTCCCGGCAGGCCAACACCTGCCGGGGCTCCCTCCAAAGAAAAGAGCAGCTGCCGGATCAGAGGCAGCTGCTTTTATATGTCCTCTCAGAGTCCGTAGGATATGACAGGAAGAACATTTCCGCGAAGCGTATCCTCTGCTTTCTTTCCATCCTGCCTGTCCACTTCTATCCGGTAGATCTCTTTCGGTATCTCGATCCTGCGCATGAACTTTCTGGGATCGATCTTGCTGCCGCAGCCGGCCACCCCGGCTTCCTCCACGAACCATGCGTGGTGCTCTATGCCGGCAGACACAAGCAGCTGCTGTGCTTTCTCCCAGTCTTCTTTCTTCTTGGACTGATACACCAGTACATTTTTGCCGAACATAACATCCTCCCCTGCATCAGATGTTGACGATTCCCAGCACTTTAAGAATGGAACTGATCAGGATCACAGCCAGGAATATGATACACATAAAGCGGATCATAAAGACGAAGATCTTCTTCCTTGCGAACGTTGCGCCGCACTTGGTCATCTCTTCTTCAACCGCTTCCAGTCCCATCGCACGCACCACATACAGGCATATGAAGATCGCCGCGATGGGCATCATCACCGAGTTGGTAATGAAATCAAAGAAATCAAGGAACTGCATACCGATGATCTTCACCTCTGCCCATGGCCCGTATCCCATGCAGGACAGGGTTCCCAGAGCCACCATGATGACTCCCATCACGACAGTGGAGAGTTTCCGGTTCCACCCCAGTTCATCTTCAAAGGTGGACACGGCCGCTTCCGTCAGAGCGATGGCGGATGTCAGCGCTGCGAAGAACACCAGCAGGAAGAACAGGAATCCCATCAGAGTGGACATGCCCATGCTGTCCAGGACCTTCGGGATCGTGATGAACATCAGGCTCGGCCCTGCCTTCAGGACAGAAGCGTCTCCGCCTGAGAATGCAAACACCGCCGGAATGATCATCAGACCGGCAATGACTGCGATCCCCGTATCAAACAGTTCCACATTCCGGGTTGCCTTCTCGATGGATACGTCATCCTTCATATAGGAACCGAATGTGATCAGGATTCCCATTGCGATCGACAGAGAATAGAACATCTGCTCCATCGCCGACACGACCGTCATCCATGAAAAATGTTTCGGATCGGGAATCAGAAAATACTTTACGCCTGCAAGCGCCCCGGGTCTTGTCACGGAATAGATACTGACAATGACCGCAAGTACCACGAGGATCGGCATCATGATCCGGGAGATCCGTTCGATTCCGCTGCGCACTCCGGCGAATATGACAGCAAGCGTACACAGTGCGAATACCAGGAACCACAGTTCCGTCTGCATGCCGTTGGATATAAACTCTCCAAAATACCCATCCTGGGCCAGCTCATGTGCTCCGCCCCGCAGGTATCCGACCAGGTAATTGACCACCCAGCCGCCGATGGTGGAATAATAGGGAACGATCAGCATCGGAATGATTGCGTTCACCCATCCTCCCGCATGATAGATCTTCTTGCCGGAATAGGTCCGGAACGCGCCAACCGGACTCTTGCGTGTCCGCCTTCCCAGAACCGTCTCTGCGACGATCATCGTGTATCCGAAGGTGACTGCCAGGAGTATATAGATGACCAGGAAGATCCCGCCGCCGTAGCGCGCCGCCAGATAAGGGAATCTCCAGATATTTCCCAGGCCAACGCTGGCCCCTGCTGCTGCCAGGATATACCCAAGCTTCCCTGAGAAGCTGTGTCTGTCCTGGCTGTGTGTGCTTCCGTCGACTGTTCCTTCTTGACCTGTAGTGTTTACGTTATTGTGCTTCATTAAGAGCTCCTATCTGTCAGTAATTTTCAAGGAATTCATGTACAATCCCGTTTTTCTTGTAAGCTGGGAGCATATCAATATTTACATTGGTGACGCTGTTGAACAGATTGCCCTCCACATAAGGATTAGTCTTTTTGAGCTGCGCGATGATCTTCTTCGTCTCCAGACGCTTGGACACAGAGGTGCCGTCCTCCGCACAGGAGGAACAGTTCTCCGTAAAATGACAGGCGCACTGGATAAAATGAAGATGGTTGAAATCTCTCCACGCCTTGATATCCTCCTCGCGGATCAGATACATCGGCCGGATCAGTTCCATCCCCTCGAAGTTCTGGCTGTGCAGTTTCGGCATCATCGTCTGGATCTGTCCCGCCCACAGGATGGACATCAGGATGGTCTCGATCACGTCGTCATAGTGATGTCCCAGGGCGATCTTGTTGCAGCCAAGTTCCTGCGCCTTGCGGTACAGATAGCCCCGCCTCATTCTCGCGCACAGATAGCATGGCGACTTCTCGATCTCATAGACCGCATCAAAGATCCGGGTCTCAAACACGGTGATGGGCACGCCCAGCATCGCTGCGTTCTTCTCGATCACGAGCCGGTTCAGTTCATTGTATCCGGGATCCATGACCAGGAATACCAGCTCAAACGGGAACTTGTGCTGCCGATGCAGCTCCTGAAAGAGTTTCGCCATCAGCATGGAGTCTTTCCCGCCCGAGATGCATACGGCAATCTTATCACCCGGCTGCACCAGTTCATAGCGCATGATCGCTTTGGTAAAACGGCTGAACAGCCGCTCCCGGAAAACCCTTCTCTTGATGATCGTCTTCTCGATCTCTCGGGAACGGTCTTCCCCGCGCAGAGTCAGTTCCCTGAGCCACCCTCCGTAGCCTCCCTGCAGACTGCAGGCATCATATCCCATCTGTCTGAGCTGTTCTGCCAGTGCCATGCTCTGCAGCCCATGCATGCACATCAGCACCAGTTTCCTGTCCCGGGGCAGATGGCCTGCCTGCGCTTCGCTCAGTACATCCGGCATATTCACGGCTCCATCAATGGATCCGTAATCGTAGGATCCCTCATCCCGGATATCGATCAGGAGATAACTGCCCTTCGGTTGGTCTGCCAGCTGTGTCAGCGTGTATTCCATGTGTCT
>OMSN01000196.1:6416-8597 GCA_900313765.1 uncultured Eubacteriales bacterium | reverse complement strand
ATGGAAGAAGATCAAGAAGGTCCAGGTTCAGTGTGCGACAGACAAGGACTTTAAGAACATCGTAAAGACTGCGACAGTCAGTAAGAGTAAGACAGAAAAAGAGATCAAGGGCTTGAAAAAGAAAACGAAGTACTACGTCCGAGTCAGGTATTTCGATGGAACTGGATATTCGGCCTGGAGTAAGGTGAAGAAGGTCAAGACGAAGAAATAATGGTTATATGTTCGACATAAAAGATTCCAGCCGCGTGGATCAGAAGAGACAAATGGTTGCAAATGGGGAAAAAAGGTGATATCTTGGTTTCACAACATATTTAGTCTTCAGGGCGGGGTGAAACTCCCCACTGGCGGTAAAGTCCGCGAACTGCTTCGGCAGCCGAACCGGTGAGATTCCGGTACCAACGGTATAGTCCGGATGGAAGAAGATGTCAGATCGCGATGCAGCGCCCGGAGACCTGAGAAGGTTCCGGGCGTTTTTATTTCACACTGAAACGGCATCGCACCAGGCATTTCCGACCTCCTGAGCCACGAAAGGAGAGCAGAAATCATGAGCAACAACGTTAGCACAGCAGGAGCAAACACTATGGCAGGAACACAGACAAAGGCACAGAAAAGGACCAGATACCTGGTAATCTCAGCAATGCTGAGCGCAGTTTCCATCGTACTTATGCAGTTTGATTTTTCAGTACCACTCATGCCGTCCTTCATCAAGATGGACCTGTCGGACCTTCCGGCTTTGATCGGATCCTTCTCCATGGGACCGCTGTACGGAGTGATCATCGCACTGGTCAAGAATCTTCTTCACCTGCTGCGCACTTCGACGGGCGGAATCGGTGAGCTGTCCAACTTCCTGCTGAGCGCCCTGTTCGTCCTTCCGGCAGGCGTGATCTATCAGAAAAAGAAGACAAGAAAGCGCGCGATCATCGGAGCTGTGATCGGTGCAGCCTGCATGGCAGTCGGCAGTGTAATTACGAACTATTTTATCGTGTATCCGGTTTACACCGCATTCATGCCTATGGAGACCATCATCGCAATGTATCAGGCGATCCTGCCTTCGATTAAGAACGGAGACCTGCTCAGCTGTCTGGTGATCTTCAACATGCCCTTCACCTTTGTGAAGGCGATGCTGTCGGTGGTCATCACTCTGCTGATCTACAAACCGCTGTCTCCGATCATTCACGGGGAATGATCCGTATACAGAACGAGTGACAGGCACCTGTTCATGTTATTGAACAGGTGCCTTTTGCGTGCTGTCCTCTTTCGCGTTTCTTTGCAGTATGCTATGATGAGAGCGCTTGATTATCTTAGAAAAGGATGTTTGTGTATGACTTTTATTAATTCTCTGAGGAGAAGTATATATCCGGCGGTTCTGGCAGCTGCACTTTGCGCGGCGCTTCTTGGCGGCTGCTCCGGCAATAAGGTTTCTACCGAGAAGACACAGGCGGGCTATAAGGCGGCCGAAGATCATAACTACCAGGAAGCGGAAGGACTGTTCACGGAGGCTGTGGCGGAAGGTGAGGAACCGGTTGCTGCGTATCGCGGGCTCGGGATCGCGCAGATGGGACAGGCGAAATATGCAGAAGCTTCTGACGCATTTGGCAAAGCCCTTGCCGCCACCGACGACAAGATGCCGGAAACGGTCCTGGATCTTCTGCAGTACAGAGCTTCTGCCCAGTACAGGATGCAGGATTATGAGAGCACCATTGAGACCTGCCGCCAGATCACTGCGGCTGATGCGAGCCTGGTGCTGGCGTATTTCTACACAGGTGCCAGCCAGCTTCATCTGGGGAACCAGGAAGAGGCCGGGGCGAACTTTGACTATGCTGCGTCTCTGAGACCGGATGACTACCAGCTGTATCTGGACATCTACAGTGTATATGAGGACATGAAACTGTCAGGAATCGGCGACACCTACCTGCAGACTGCGCTGGGGATCGCTCCGGACAGCAATGAAGACTACTATAACGTTGGGAAGATCTACTATTATCTGGAACAGTTTGATCAGGCGCAGCAGGCTCTGAACCAGCCGGTGAAAGATGAGTATGAGCCTGCTCTGTCGCTGATGGGCCGGATCTATCTGGCAAAAGGCGAGAATGACAACGCGAACGCGATCTACAATCAGATTCTGTCCAAGAATAAGAAGGACACCGACGCGTACAACGGACTGGCTCTGTGCGCTCTCGC
>OMSN01000196.1:0-6305 GCA_900313765.1 uncultured Eubacteriales bacterium | reverse complement strand
GGAACTGTATTTCAATGAGATCATTGCCTATGAGAAGAAGCTGGACTTCCTCTCTGCAAGGGACAAGTGCAGGACTTATGTGGAGATGTATCCCACTGACGAGGCAGGCGCAAAGGAACTGGAGTTCCTGAATACAAGAGGATAAGAGCCGGATATCATGCAGGTTCCGGAGAAATGAAAAGGAAAGCGGCCCGCTGTATTGCGGACCGCCGATTCAATCAGAACTCTTATATATCGGATCTATATGTATCAGATGTATATATAAAGAAAAGGTGTCTGTGGAATCACTCCTTGACAACGTTAGATGCCTGCATTCCGCGCTGACCCTCGGTCAGATCATACGTAACACTCTGGCCTTCGTCCAGTGTCTTGAATCCTTCGCCCTGAATAGCGGAGAAGTGAACAAATACATCCTTTCCGTCTTCACCTGTGATGAATCCATAGCCTTTTTCTGCGTTGAACCACTTAACTGTACCCTTCATTACGGGACCTCCATATATAAAAAAAACATAGATTGATGTCTGCCACCAATCTTGATTGCGGATTGATTATATCGCCCGGCTCTATAATATGTCAACCGTAAAAAAGGCGATGGTTGCCCAATTTCACGAAAACAAAAACTTAATATGCGATATTCTTGTGCAAGTTGGCAATGTTATCCGGAAAAAATAGAGTAAACAGCTTTATTTTCACCATAAAATCCGGAGAATGAATAAATTGCAGATATGATCTTACATGTTGCAAATCGATGTCGCAAAACAGACCTTTCAAAATGAATTGCTTATGCAGGAGAGACTTGAAAGATGACAGACAGCAGACAGAAGATCGATATACCCAGGCCGGCGGGCAAAGTGCTGCACCGGCTGCATGAGTGTGGCTATGAGGCATATGTGGTCGGAGGCTGCGTGCGTGACAGCGTGATCGGTCTGACTCCGGATGACTGGGATATCACGACCAGCGCAACGCCGCAGCAGGTGCGGGACGCCTTTCGAAGAACGATCGATACAGGGATCGAGCATGGCACTGTCACAGTCCGGATGGACGGTGAGAGTGTGGAAGTCACCACGTTCCGGATCGACGGGGATTACGCAGACCACAGGCATCCGGACAATGTGAGTTTTACGACCAGCCTCGAGGAAGACCTGAAACGGCGTGACTTTACAATCAATGCAATGGCCTACAATGACAGGGACGGTCTCATTGATCTGTTCGGCGGCATGGAAGATCTCCGGCAGAGGGTCGTACGGTGCGTGGGGGATCCCCGGGAGCGTTTTACGGAGGATGCGCTGCGGATCTTCCGTGCGGTGCGCTTCTGTGCAAAACTGGGATATGAACTGGATCCGGCGACGAAGGAGGCGGCTGCTGCCATGGCGCCGTCGCTTGCCATGGTGAGTGCAGAGCGGATCCGGACAGAACTCGAGAAGCTTCTGGTCTCTCCGCACCCGGAGATGATCCGTCTGGCATGGGAATGCGGCATCACGAAGGTCGTCCTGCCGGAATTCGACGCGGAGATGGAGGCGGTGCAGAACAATGCCCACCATAAAATTACGGTGGGTGAGCATACGATCCGGACACTGATGGCATCGGAGCCGGAGCGCATACTCCGCCTGACCATGCTGCTCCATGACACCGGCAAACCGCTCTGTCAGACACGGACTCCTGACGGCGTGTTCCACTATCACGGCCATGCAGCACCGGGCGCAGTGGTTGCCAGGCAGGTTCTGGAGAGACTGAAATATGACAAGGCGACAGAGAGAACCGTCATACAGCTGGTGAAGAACCATTCCCTGTATCCGGAACTGTCTGACGAAGGCGTGCGTCGCGCTGTTGTACAGATCGGCGAGGATCTGTTCCCCACCTTCCTGAAAGTCAAACGGGCGGATATCGGCGGACAGAATCAGGAGGTGCAGGCGAGGAAGTTCATTTATATGGACGAAGTGGAGGCAATCTATCACCGGATCCTGGAGAGAGGCGACTGCCTGTCGCTGAAGACACTGGCAGTGACAGGGGATGACCTGATCGCAGCAGGGATTCCCAGAGGAAAGCGGATCGGAGAGATCCTGGGGATGCTTTTTGACCGGGTATTGAAAGATCCTTCGGCAAATGAGAAGGATGTGCTTCTTGCGATGGCCCTGGAGAAAGAGGTTTAAAGAAGTATCCTTGTCAGTCCCTTCAATAAAGGGTATACTTTACATGTCGCCCGATACCATGCTGTCGTCATACGTTTCGCATCTGTCTGACGCAGGTATGCGGTGCGGCGAACATTCCAAAACAGTTAGAAAGGCATACACATGAAATTCATTCAGACACCGGTTAAGGGCATGCAGGATTTTCTTCCCGAGGATATGGTCCTTCGGGAGCATGTGCTTGGGATCATCCGGGACACCTATGCAAAGTACGGTTTCACCGAGATCGAGACTCCGGTCATGGAACATATAGAGAACCTGACGGGGAAAAACGGAGGAGAGAACGAGAAGCTCATCTTCAAGGTTGAGAAGAGAGGGCGTGAGCTGGAGAAGGCTCTGGGGAAAGTGCGCGGGAGTGCAGACATGCTCAGCGATGCAGCCGGTACCGAACTTGCGGACAGTGCGCTTCGCTATGATCTGACGGTTCCGCTGTGCCGCTATTATTCCTGCCATAAGAACGAACTGCCGACTCCCTTCAAGGCACTGCAGATCGGCAATGTATTCCGTGCGGACCGTCCGCAGAAGGGACGCTTCCGTCAGTTCACCCAGTGTGACATCGATATCATCGGAGATCCTTCCGTGATGGCTGAGATCGAGCTGATCGCCGCCACATCCGGTGCGCTTCACAGCATCTTTGCGGAAGTGGGAGTCTCCGGGTTCACCGTTCATATCGGAGACCGCCGGATCCTCCGTGCGATGGCCAGAAGCGCGGGATTTTCTGAGGAGCAGTATGATGATGTATTCATCATCCTCGACAAGATGGATAAGATCGGTCTGGACGGTGTCAGGGAGGAACTCCTTGCAAATGGATATTCCGAACAGATGGTGGACAAGTATGTCGGTTTCTTCCGCCTCTATGAGGAAGGCTCTGCCGGGGATGTGGCATCCTTTATCGGCAGTACCTGCGCGGATGTGATCGAAGAGGGCGTTGCCGGTGATATGGAGATGATCCTGTCTGCGGCAAGGGCCATGATCAGTGATGACATTACTCTGAAGTTCGACCCGACGCTGGTGCGCGGCATGAGCTATTACACGGGAACGATCTTCGAGATCTCTATAGATAATTATTCATTTTCCATCGCAGGCGGCGGCCGTTACGATAAAATGGTCGGCCGGTTCTGCGGCCAGGATGCGCCGGCATGCGGTTTTTCGATCGGATTCGAGCGGATCGTTACGATCCTGAAGGATCTGAACTGGAAGGACAGGGACGCGGGAGCGAAGAAGGCCTATCTGGTGGATATGAAAGGCGCAGCGGACAGAGTCACGCAGGTGTTTGGGAAGGCGGCGGCCGAGCGTGCGGAAGGTATGACGGTCGTGGTGCAGCCTCAGGTGTTTGGGAAGGCGGCGGCCGAGCGTGCGGAAGGTATGACGGTCGTGGTGCAGCCTCTGAAGAAGAATGCGAAGTTCCAGATCGAAACACTGGAGAAGAGCGGCTATACCGATATTCTGAAGGTTTACGCAGACACGCAGCTGTAACAGAATGCGAAGGCAGGTCTTCGGCACGGACCGGGAGGAAGTGCGGAGAATGCGTTCATATAAAAGCAGGACCTAACTCAATGCAATCCATTACAAAAAGGAGAATACGGTTATGGAAGATTACAGAGCAAGATATGAAGAGTGGCTGAGCAATCCTTATTTTGACGAGGATACGAAGGCTGAACTGAAGGCGATTGCCGATGACGAGAATGAGATCAAAGAGCGTTTCTATATGGATCTCGAGTTCGGAACAGCAGGTCTTCGCGGCATTATCGGCGCAGGTACCAACCGCATGAATATCTATGTAGTCCGGAAGGCGACACAGGGTCTTGCGAATTACATTCTGAAGGTCGGAGCGGAAGCGAAGGGTGTTGCGATCGCCCATGATTCCCGCCGTATGCATGACGAGTTTACAGAATGTGCAGCGCTTACACTGGCAGCGAACGGCATCAAGGCATATGTATTTGACGCGCTTCGTCCGACACCGGAGCTGTCCTATGCGGTCCGCCACCTGGGATGCATTGCAGGCATCAACATCACAGCCAGCCACAACCCGCCTGAGTACAACGGCTATAAGGTATACTGGGAAGATGGCGCCCAGATCACACCGCCTCACGATTCCGGAATCATGGACGAGGTCAAGGCAATCACGGATTACTCCGCATGCAAGACCATGGATAAGCAGGAAGCCATCGACAAGGGCCTCTATGTAGTGATCGGCGAGGAAGTTGACAGCACATATCTTGCAGAACTGAAGAAGAATGTTCTTCATCCTGAAGCGATCCGCGAGCAGGCGAAGAATCTGAAGATCGTCTACACACCGCTTCACGGCACCGGCCTTGTTCCGGCTGTCAGAGTTCTGAAAGAACTTGGCTTCGAGAATGTCACAGTTGTTCCGGAGCAGGAGAAGCCGGACGGCGATTTCCCGACCGTATCCTATCCGAACCCCGAAGCAGAGGAAGCATTTGCGCTGGGTCTGAAGCTCGCGGAGGAGACCGGAGCAGACCTGGTCCTGGCAACCGATCCGGACGCAGACCGTCTCGGTGTCAGAGTCAGAGATAAGGAAGGCGTGTACCATACTCTGACCGGAAACATGTCCGGAAGCCTGCTGGCAGACTATGAGATCGGACAGACGAAAGCTCTCAAGGGCCTTCCCTCCGACGGTATGCTGATCAAGACCATCGTCACCACCAACCTGGCAGACGCGATCTGCAAGTACTATGGTGTTGCAGAGTATGAGTGCCTGACCGGATTCAAGTGGATCGGCCGCCAGATCCTGAAGATGGAAAATGAGAAGAAGGGAACCTATCTCTTCGGATTCGAAGAGAGCTACGGATGCCTGATCGGAACCCATGCCCGTGACAAGGATGCCATCGTGGCAGTCATGGCTCTGTGCGAGGCTGCGGCATACTACAAGACCAAGGATATGACCCTGTGGGATGCAATGCTCGATCTGTATGAGCGCTGCGGCTACTATAAGGATGACATCAAGTCCGTCGGCCTTGCAGGAATCGAAGGCCTCCAGAAGATCCAGCAGATCATGGCGACCCTGCGCGAAGAGCCGCTGAAGGAGATCGCAGGATACAAGGTACTGAAGGCACGTGATTATCAGAAGGATACGATCCTGGATATGCAGACCGGAACCGAGACCGATACCGGCCTTCCGAAGTCCAATGTTCTGTACTATGAGCTGACTGATGATGCATGGCTGTGCGTGCGTCCGTCCGGAACCGAGCCGAAGATCAAGTTCTACTATGGCGTGGTCGGAGATTCTCTTGAGGATGCAGATGTGAAGAGCGCTGCGTTTGGCGAGAAAGTGCTGGCCATGATCGACGATATGCTGAAGTAAGGCATTTCTCCGAAACAGTCCTGTAATAAGGCTGTTTCGGGCTTCGTATGCTTGACAAATACAGTTATCGGAGATATAAGTAGACATAGTGTTCGTAATGAAAACGGACAGAGGAGTCAATATATTTTTTAAAAGGAGTAATCTCATGAATAAGACAGAACTTGTAGCCGCTATGGCTGAGAATGCTGGACTGACCAAGAAGGACGCAGAAGCAGCTCTGAAGGCATTTATTGAAACTGTTGAAGCAGCACTGAAGGCTGATGACAAGGTTCAGATCGTTGGATTCGGTACTTTTGAAGTTGCTGAGAGAGCAGCTCGCGAGGGCAGAAACCCGCAGACCGGCGAGACCATGAAGATCGCGGCTTCCAAGAGCCCGAAGTTCAAGGCCGGCAAGGCTCTGAAGGATGCTCTGAACTGATTACAGTCGGAGAATCGAATATGTATACAGATAAGCGGGGCGCAGGCGCCCCGCTTATTTTCAGATTGTCAGAAAGGAAGATGAGTGCGGATGAGACTGGATAAATATCTGAAGGTATCCCGCCTGATCAAGAGGCGTACCGTGGCCAATGAAGCCTGCGATGCCGGCAGAGTGCAGATCAATGGAAAGCCGGCAAAGGCATCCGCCCAGGTCAATGTGGGGGATGTGATCGAGATCGCTTTCGGCAACCGCTCTGTGAAGGCGGAGATCCTCAGTGTTGCTGAGACTGTACGCAAGGAAGAGGCGCAGGAGATGTTCCGGTACCTGTAAATTTTACAATTGTGTTACAATTGGCGCCTTTTGAGAAATAAGGGTT
>OMSN01000041.1 GCA_900313765.1 uncultured Eubacteriales bacterium | reverse complement strand
CTTCTCCTGAGAGAATTCCGGTCTCATCAGTTCACCTGTGATCCTGCCCTCTGCCAGTACGATAATACGATCTGACATATTCAGCAGCTCTTCCATGTCGGAACTGACCATGATCAGAGACTTGCCGGAGTTCGCAAGACTGTCCATAAGCGCATAGATCTCTGCTCTTGCGCCTACATCGATGCCGCGTGTCGGCTCGTCAAAGATAATAATGTCCGTATCCGCGAGCAGCACCTTGGCAAGAACGACCTTCTGCTGATTGCCGCCGGAAAGGTTCCGGACAAGCTGCTGTACGGAAGGAGTCTTGATGTTCAACGTCTCCCTGTACTGCTCGGCCGCTTTGGCAATCTTCTTCTCATCTACCAGACGTCCTGTGGTCAGCGAACGGATATTGCCCATGCTGATATTCCATTCAATCGTCTGGTTGAGGAAGCATCCCTGCATCTTCCTGTCTTCCGGTATGAGTCCGATGCCTGCCTTGATGGCATCCTCAGGCTGGCGGATCGTAACAGGTTTTCCGTTGATTTCCACGGTACCTGAGAGTTTCTTATCTGCTCCGAAGATCACACGCATCAGTTCTGTTCTGCCGGCGCCGACCAGTCCTGCCACGCCGAGGATCTCACCCTTCTTCAATTCGAAGGAACAATCCTCATTCACATAGCCGCTGACATTGCTGACCTTGAGGACGACTTCATCCGTAGCAGAACAGCTGCGCGGGCCGCCTGACTTCAGCTCACGTCCGACCATCAGTGTGATCAGGCTGTCGCGGTCCGTCTCGGATGTGTTGACCGTCGTGATATACTGCCCGTCACGCATGATGGTGACACGGTCCGTAACGGCAAACAGTTCCTCCATGCGGTGTGAGATGAAGATGATGGACGTCCCCTTGCTCTTCAGTGTCTCAATAATCTTGTACAGATTCTCAACCTCTGCCATCGTCAGCTGTGCCGTAGGTTCATCCATGACAATGATCTTAGGATCCTTGGCGATGGCTTTCGTAATCTCCACCAGCTGCTGTTTTGCGGGAGGAAGAGAACCTACCAGCGCAACCGGATTCAGATGGATATTGTAGCGATCAAAGATCTCTTTCGTCTTCGCGACCTGCTGGCGCATATCGACAATCCCATGCATCTGGGATCCCAGGCATACATTCTCCGCGACTGTCAGGCCGGGAATCAGATTATATTCCTGGTAAATGACCTCTACCCCATTCTCTCTGGATTCGAGAGGCGTCATATGTTCGAAGGTCTTTCCGTTTATTTCAATCGTGCCCTCGTCGTTCTTCACAGCTCCGGACAGAACCTTGATCAGTGTGGACTTGCCCGCGCCGTTCTCGCCGAGAAGGGCGTGCACCTCACCCTCCAGCACATCGAGATCTACCTTATCGAGTGCGACAACACCCGGGTAGAACTTTGAGATGCCGCGCATCTTCAGTACGACTTTCTGTTCCATACGCATCTCCTTTTAAAAAGCTCCCGTGGTGATACCCCACAGGAGCCTTATGATCTTCAGCTGTTTTTCTTCT
This sequence comes from uncultured Eubacteriales bacterium, assembly GCA_900313765.1. GTDB lineage: Bacteria > Bacillota > Clostridia > Lachnospirales > Lachnospiraceae > Porcincola. Next base: position 11,777 of record OMSN01000041.1, on the reverse strand, counting down.
TACTCTGCTTCGGTCTCAGCAGCGCCTGCCAGAGACTCAGGGGTTACTTTGAATGCTGTTCCGTCGACCTGCTGCATGTCGCCGCCATCGAGGTACGGCTGGATCGCCTTGGCGAAGTCATGGATGGTATCATCCAGAGTACCCATGGAAATCGTTCCGCGAAGGACTGCTTCGTCATTGGCAGAAGCAGCGATCGCTGCATCGATCTCTTCAGTCTCATCAACGGTGAAGATTGCAAAGTGTGCTTTATCCTCAACATTGGAGTTTGCGCTCATGACAAAGTTGTTCGCCATAACACCAGGAGTTCCACCCGGAGTCATGATAACCTTGATGTCCGGATCTGTCATCAGAGTATTCTCAACAAGGGAGCTGGTTGCATTGGGGCTGTCCCAGTCAACATCCGATGTGATCATATTGACCTTGCTGTTCATGTCAGCGATGGTCAGCATGCCTTCACTTCTGTCAACTGCCTGCGGTGTATTGGAAGATGTGATAACGAAGACCTTCACTTCACCGTCTCCTGCATCCGGGAATGCCTTATCGATCCAGTCGCTGGCAAGTTCTGCCTGTGCTGTACCCATTTCCTTATCATCCGCTGCAACCTGGTTAGCAGATGCGCCCGGGATCGCATTGGCAAATGCGAGAACCTGAATGCCCTGATCCACAGCCTGAGTGACTACGTTGGAGAGGCCTTCACCGTTTACCGGCCATACGACCAGTGCGTCACATCCCATCTGGATATCATTCTCGATCTGGTTCTGCTGCTTGGTGACATCTCCGTCTGCGGAGTCAAACTGTACTTCGTAGCCCTGTTCTGTCAGATAACCCTGCAGCATTCCGGTAAGTGCTACCATGAAATCATTGCTGACTGACGGAACCGTCATACCGATCTTGATGCCTTCACGCTTTGCGCCTGCCTCTTCTGCGTTTACGGACACTGCGGTGCCTGCCATAAGGCTCATGGTCATCGCTGCTGTAAGTACTGCACTTACGATCTGCTTCTTCATTCCTCTTGTATCTCCTTTCACTTTAACCGTTGCATACCGTCACAACGTGTTCCTTTGCTGGGTTTATGATAATAAAAAAGTCCACCTTTCACAATGAGGCTTGTTTGCGAAAAGGTGGACAATCTTATGTGTTTGTTCCAAGAACTATGATACGGTCTGTCACCTGCCGGAGCACGGTCAGGTTCGGTGAGGAGATAAGAATCGTACATCCTGATTCCGTCAGTCTGCTGAAGTACTCTGTCTCGATCCGCAGCAGTTCGATATTCATATCGCTCAATACATCTTCGATAAGAAGCAGTCTCGGATGATGCAGCAGGATCCTCTGAAGCGCAACCCGCATCCGATCATTGATGTTCAGATCCCTTCCTTTTATATGTCCGGGATCTTCCGCTTCCAGCTCTTTCCCATATTCATCTGCAAGATAATCCTGCACCCGCTTCTTGACAAAAATGCCAAGCAGACTGTGTTTTCTCATGGTGGACAGTTCCAGATTCTCACTGTAGCTCATCCCCTCTACTACAGAGCAGCTGAGAATGTTATGCGGCAGGAAGTCAACGCCCTTTCTGCTGATATCGTCAGGAGAATCCGGCGCATAGGGAACCCCGTCCAGAAACATCTCTCCGCCAAGAGGCCTGTTCTCTCCGGTCAGACATTGCAGAAGCTCGTGGTTTCCACGATTATTCATGTCATAGAGGCCGATGATCTCTCCGGCTTCTGCTTCCAGATGGATGTTATGGATTCCGGGCAGTTCCAGATCACGGATTGTCAGCCGCTGCACACCGGAAGAGTTCCGCTTCCCGGATGCCGGTAAAGCAGTACCGTGGAAGGAAGAGATCCCAGCATGCCCGGTAGCCTCCGCACGCGCCAGTGCAGGATCCTGTATTCCCAGACTCCACCTTACATATGCTTCCCGATCATAGTTATTATGGTAGAATGTCCGCACGTGGCGTCCTCTCCGGATCACCTCGATACGGTCATCCAGATCGATAAAACGCGGAAAACCGCTTCCAAGCACCAGGATGGTATAATGGCGTGCCTTCATCTTCCGAAGCAGGGATTCAATCATCTGCAGATCCGCCTGACCGGTTGTCTGAAAGATATCACTGATCAGGATGAATGGAATATCATTTTCCACGGCGCGCAGAAGTTCCACCGCTCGCTTCTCTCCCTCTCCCAGTTCATCCGCCCGTGTCTCGGCTCGGATCGCAAGGCCGAATTCCGACAGCAGGAAATTGACACGGTCAATAATCTCCCGCCGGTGGACCAGAATACGCAGCTTTCTGCTTCTTGTAAGCAGGGCCACATTCTCAGCCACCGTAAGGCTCCCTGCCAGCGACGGTGTACTTCCGATATGGAGAATATTCGTGCTGCGCAGGATATCCCCGGGTCCGTAAGTGTGTCCGGCAATGCATACCCTGCCGCTGCGTATCCGCACGTTTCCCGTGAGAACTCCTGTCAGCTGTGCCTTGCCGGAACCCTCGATTCCCATCAGTTCGACAAACTCACCCTGCGATATCCGAAGATGAAACCGGTCCAGCTGTGTTCCTTCCTCTCCTGCGATCAGGTTTCGGATCGAGAGATATTCCTGCTTCACGCTGCACCCCCCGCATTCGTCTGATCTGTACCGGTGTTCTCATCCTCCTGGAAGTGTCTTGGAAGCGTCAGCTCGACTTCAGTTCCGACTCCCTCCGTACTCGAGACGGTGATCCCACAGTCTTCCCCATACAGGAGTTTCAGGCGGTTATTGATATTGCGCATTGCGATTCCGCTGCTCTCATGGCCGGTGTCCCAGTGGCCGTCTGCTCTTGCGGAAAGTTTTTCGCGCAGTGCGGCAAGATCCTTTTCATTCATTCCCACTCCATCATCTTCTACGATGATAAAGATATTCCGTTCGTTATATTCGATGTGAATCTCGATATGTCCCTTGCCCAGCTTATTTTCCATTCCATGGAAGATTGCATTTTCGACGATCGGCTGCAGCGTCATCTTGGGAATCCGGGCATTCATCACATCGCTGCGTTCATCATGGATAAAGACCTGAAAGTCAAACTTGTTGGAGAAACGATACTGCTGGATATGCATATAGGTGCGGATATTGTCCAGTTCTTCCGAGAGTTTCACAATATCCGCACGTTTACTGATGTTGTAGCGGAAGAAACGGGACAGTGCCTCGGTCATATCGGCAATGACTTCATTGTCATCGAGAATCGCCCTGGCACGAATATTCTCAAGTGTATTGTAAAGAAAATGGGGATTGATCTGATTCTGAAGCTGGGCAAATTTCATGCGCGTTTCCATGAGTTCACGGTCCCGTGTCTCATCGTCCAGCTTCTGGGCAGCGCCGTACACAGATTCCAGTTCCCGATACAGGAGATCCAGTTTATTCAGTGAAACAAGAGAACATTTCCCTGTCCTGTGTGGATCCATCAGGTGCAGGATCTTCTGTGTCTTCTGAATATAGAACAGGCTCGACAGCAATGCGGCAATTACAAGGATCAGAGCCGCTGCAAGAACATAAACCATGTTCGCTCCTTCTTACTGATACAGTTTCCTGTATTCGCTGGGCTTAATTCCTACAGTCTTGCGAAAGATCCTGCTGAAGTACTTCGCATCCTGATATCCGACTGCTTCCGCAACCGATGCAAGCGGCTCCTGTGTGGTGCGGATCAGTCTCTTGGCTTCTTCACAGCGAAGCTGGATCAGGTAATCACTGAATCCGATACCAACTTCTTTCTTAAACATGGCGCTGAGATAAGTCGGACTCATGCCCACCCGGTCCGCAACATCTTCCAGTGACGGGTTCTCCCTGTAGTGCTCTGCCAGATACTGCTTTGCTTCCCGGATTGATGCAGACCCGCTCTGCCTGCGCGTCTCCAGCACTTTGCGGAAAGAATACTCCACTGCGTCCTGGAACCGCTGGATCAGGCGTGCTTCAGTCGTGCTGCGGTCCATGAGTTCCTCCACAGCATATTCAAACTCTGAGATGATCTGGCCCTCGACAGCATTCTCTTCCCATGTTTCCCGGATAATCTCTGTGAATGTTTTGATCAGCCGAAACAGTTTCAGAGGGGAATAATCGGGCTGCCTGCAGAGCTGTTCATAGAGGATCTGTACATCATCCTGCACTGCTGCAGCGTCAAGTGCTTCTACAGCGCGTCTGTTGCCGTTTCTGTGATCCTGCCCGAACACACTGGTGATATCGTCATCCACACGCTTCAGGTCCTCGTAATGGATCACTCTGGCAAGCCCGGCACGAATTCGGTACTTCACTGCGATGGTAGCTTCATCGATGGTGATGCGTGTGTCCTGAATCCGGTATTTCTCTGCGCCAACCCCGATGGTCACACTGTAGCCTGTAAACTTGTCCGTTTCCCTACGGCATTTCGTGAAGAGGGTTTCCATATCTTTGGGATGCTCCTGCTTTGCGCCGGCAGGTGCATTGATCACGGAGATGATGCCGCTCTTCACAAGTGTCGTAATATGTTCACAGTGCCAGTGATCTGTCTCTTCCTTCTCCACAAGAGTGCGAAGGATCTCAAGAAGTCCGGGTTCCACTTCCCCTTCCTCTGTCGAATCAAGCTTAACAAAAAACGCCCTGTACCCTCCTTTATGGAATGCAAGGCGCTTTTCTTCACTGCCGGAATTCTGCACTGTACCTTCCGCGGTTTCCATCCCGCTGTCCTGCAGAATGGAATTAAGGAAATGCTGTCTCGCTTCCTGACGGTAGGACTCCTGCTGCTTGGCAAAGGCTTCATTTTCCCTGCGGCTTGCAGCTGTCTTTCTCCGCTCCTCGATAATGCGGTCCAGCGTCTCCATGAGTTCTGTACGGTCAATAGGTTTAAGCAGGTAATGACGCACGCCCATCGTCAGTGCCTGATGGGCATAATCAAAGTTCTTATAGCCACTGATGATGACAAAATCCAGTGATGCATCGATCTTCATCGCTTCCTCAATCAGTTCCAGGCCGGTCAGGCCTGGCATCCTGATGTCGGTTATGACGATATCGGGATGAAGTTCCCTGATCTGGGTAAGGACATCCAGCCCGTTGTTCGCCATGCCGGCGAGTGCAAGGCCTCGTCCTTCCCAGTCAATCATCTTATTGATCATGCTGCAGATCAATTGTTCATCATCGGCAATCAATACTTTCAGCATCGCTTCTCTCCGCTTCTGACTGCTCCTGTTACAATCGTATCCTGTCTTCAGATCTGCTTGCGGATCGTCAGATGATTCTGACCGCCTTCATAGCGGTAGAGCACCTGATCCATTGTCTTCTTCACAATATGAATGCCAAGTCCTCCGATCTGTCTCTCTCCCGGCTGCAGTGTCGTATCCGGGGCCGGACGGCAGGTCGGATCAAACGGCATACCACTGTCTGTGAATATAAACTCTGCAATACGGTCATCCTGATCAAAAGTAAATGTAATCTCTGCATCTCCTTCTGATCCTTCATACGCATATTCCGCTATGTTTACAAAGATCTCCTCCGCCGCAAGGGAGAAGTTGAACAGATTCTCCTCCTGGCAGCCGGCACCCTCCAGCTGCTTCTGCACAAACTCCATCACCGTATCGAGACTGTCTGTCCTCGCCGGGACTATAAGCCTGGTTTCCTGTTCACCTTCATCATTTCCAGTTCCAAGATATTCCAGGCACAGCATGGTGATATCATCAAACTGCGGTGCTTCTCCGACAAAGGTCTGGATGGATCCATGAATCCGTTCAATGAGATTCTCCGGCGACGCAGCAGGATTCTCATTCAGCACCTGTATCATCCGCTCTTCGCCAAACAGCTCATACGAAGAGTCTGTTGCTTCCGTTACGCCATCCGTATACTCAAACAGACAGTCTCCCGGCTGCAGCGTGAGTTCATACTGCCGGTACCGAAGGCCGTCCCTGACCCCAAGCGGAGCATTGTGCTGATCTTCCAGCAGTTCAAAGCTCCCATCCTTTCTCCGGATCGCCGGGTATTCATGACCGGCATTGGACACCTTCAGTTTTCCTGTCCTAAGATTCAGAATTCCCAGCCAGACCGTGCAGAACATGAAAGAATCATTGTTCTGGCACAGCTGATGATTCACATAGGTCAGGATCTCCTTCGGAGAACCTCCCCCCTGCGCATAATTTTTCAGAAGAGTCTTGGAGATCACCATGAACAGCGAAGCCGGGACTCCTTTGCCTGAAACGTCTGCAATGGTCAGTACCAGATGGTCATGATCGATGAAATAAAAATCATAGAAGTCGCCGCCGACTTCCTTGGCAGGTGTCATGCTGGCAAACAAGTCCATCTCATGCCGCCCCGGAAACGGCGGAAAGATACGGGGAAGCATATCTCTCTGGATCTTTGACGCAACATCCAGCTCTGTTCCGATCCTCTGCTTCTCCGCTGTCACCTCACGCAGATTCTCCGTATAACTGTCAATCTCATTGACCAGTTCCACGCAGGTGCGTGTCAGACTGCTGACTTCGCCGTACCCATACCGGTAAGGCTTGCATCTCTTTGTAACAGTTTCCGGATCAAGGTCACCTTCCTCATGCGCTTTATACTCTTCCAGCACATCCGACAGATGCACGATCGGCATCGTCACCTTGCTCTCGATCAGCCGCATAAGCATCATCTCAATAATCAGGAGAACGTTGAGCATGATCGCCAGCACGATATAGTACCAGTTCCAGAAATCATTGTACCGGTTGACTATGGCCAGATCCTCCTCTGCCCAATCCATAACCTCCGGCCTCATGAGATAGTTATACTCCTGGATCACTTCCGGTTCCAGATGCCATATCGTCCGGTACAGGATACCGGCACAAAGCAGAGATGCAATCACACATACTGCAAGGAATGTAAGCACCATTCTCTCATTGATTGTGAAGGTCCGGTTCCGCATTACGGACACCACAATCACCAGCGGCATCCCTATGATCAATGTCACATTCAGATACTGTGTAAACATGGCCAGGGTTTCCAGCCATTCGATCTGAAAGGATGAATCCACAATCCAGATATTGTTCAACAGCACAAAAATAGCACAGTTTACCACCATGATCAGATAGTATTTGACGACATGCCCCGAAGTATCCAGTCTGGGATAACTGGCTCTTTCTTCCCCTTTGCCCGGGAATGCGTACCAGAGCATGGATGGCAGCGCGCAGTGAAGAAACACCGACACAAATGTGCCGACGAAATAGAGCCAGTGGATACTGTGTCCATACTTCCCCAAACTGAGGAAAAACTGGAGAGATGTAACCATCGACTCGAGCAGCACTCCGATCACACCCCAGATTCCAAGAAGAAATCCGATCAGTGGGACTGTCGCAATACCCGGATCAAACCGGCGCAGCATCTGGTTATCGGCAAATGTATGGACGAAGTATTCCAGTGCCAGCACGATAAAAAAGCTGACTACTACAGCGAGCAGGTTTTTCTTCCAGCCGAAATTACGAAACAGACCAAATCCATTCCTTAAGTGCTTTTTTGTTCTCATCCAATCATTCCAGTGTGAGGAAAGTGTCAAATCCCGTTACTTTAAATACGCCTACAATGTTCTTGGCCGCGCCGCGGATCACCATGGACCCTCCTTTAGCGTCCATCCAGTTCTGAGCCGCCAGAACCGCACGAAGTCCTGCGGATGAGATATATCCAACCTGTGTGAAATCAAGGACCAGGCTGGTCACTCCATCAATGGAGTTCTTGATATTCTCTTCCAGCTGCGGTGCGGTCTGTGTGTCGATCCGTCCCTCGATGGCGATTGTCAGGCTGGTTCCATCCAGTTGGTTGTTCATTGTCATGGTTTAATCCTCCTGTAAGTATAAATCTTTACGGCAGCAGATAGTCATTCCAGATATTCGCAAAGACCTCGATCCTCGGATATGCATATACCACGATCGCAATCGTTGCGATCCAGACTGCTGCGATGAATATCAGTGCTTTCGTTCCCTTCAGAGTCGCAAAATGAATATGCCAGTATCTTTCATTCAGTTCGATCAGTACGTAGCAGGCCGCTGTCACAAAGAACCCATACAGGATCGGGATTACCTTCCCCGGGAACAGAGCGCCTGTAGTGGCGATCAGGATCGTCTGTACCGGCAGAATGAACATATAGCTCAGGCAGTAATAATTGTTGATATACTTTGAAAAATGAGTAACGATCCCAGGCAGTTTGCCGCCGATCGCCTGTACGAACCTGGCAAGCAGAGCCAGGAAGCCGAGCGTGAAGAGACATGTCGCGATCGCGTCCGGAGTGGGTTTCATGTTGTACTGCATATCGGATCCCAGTTCCGGCATAAACGGGAACTCAAAGATAAATCGCGGAATATAATAGAGGGCAGCCAGCGGGAAACAGATCAGCATGGTCCGGTTCGCAAGTGCTTCCTTATTCAGGATCCGCGGGTAATAGCTCCCGACAAAGTATCCGAATGCTGCGAAGATGAAGTAGCACAGCAGCGGAAAATAAGCCTCTGCCTTCGTAATGATGAAGAATCCCACAAACTGGGCTACCAGATAATTCTTCGGAGACGAAGTCGTGTTCCACAGGATCAGCGCCACCAGGCTCAGGAGCACACCAACTCCAAAGATTGCAGCAGGCTTAAGCCGCAGTATTTTCAGGAGTGCCATCAGCAGGAAGGCAAGACCCGCAAATGTGAGAATATCCGACTGCAGAACCAGCAGACTGTTTGCAATGAAAAACTGCTTTCCCGTGATCCACCAGGCAATCAGATTCGGAATAGAGTTCCTCATCTGTGCATATAGCGCATCCCGATACCCATGCAGATCATAAATGTCGCAGCTCCGAAAAACTCTGTCAGATAGTCATCTACAACACCCGGCATGACATGATCGCCCAGGTCAAGAAAGACATGGACAAAGATCATACCGACTACACAGAGCGCCTTCAGAAGATCCAGTTCCGGCTGACGCCCTGTATTTACCTTTTCATCTGAGAAATATCGTGAATTCATCATTTCTCCTTATATCGCATCAGATAGTCTTTAACGTTGAAATCATCGTTATACTGATAGTCCAGGCTGTACTGCGTCTCGCCCTTCTCATTTTCACCGGAAGCATAGGCGTCCACATTCGCGAGGATGATACGTGCACTGATCGAAGCGTCCTCTGCCTCGAGCGAATACTTTCTTCCAGTGTCCGTGAATCTCAAGCGCATCCACTGTGGCATGAGCAGAACTTCCATACGGATCTCGCCATTCTCTTCGAAGGCATTGTTGATACGGTCTGTCAGCATCTCCTCGACGCTCAGGCGGATCTGTCCGGCCTTCTCTTCATCGAATCCGATCTGGTCTGCCAGCTGCTGGATCATGGAACAGGAAGGCACGATGGTGTAGTTGCGGTTTTTCAGCCTCAGATCAAGGATCCTTAACCCCTCGTTCACCGCCGCCGTCAGGTTCGCCTCATACAGTTTACGAACCATATCCGCATGCAGGGCTCTCTGATTGAGTTTTCCGTTCTCATTGAGCGGGAATGCGTCATAGAGGAAGAAATGAGACGGAACCTTAAACGATGCAAGTTTCTGTTTCAGTCTTGCCCGGAAACTCTCCTCGTCCAGTGAGCCGCTGCGAAGAACCAGGCAGCACTCCACGCTCTCACCCCAGATCGGGTGTGCAGCGCCGAGCACCTTGGCTTCTCGCACCTCCGGCTGCTCCAGAAGGACTCTTTCGATCTCCACCGGGGAAATGTTTTCTCCACTGCGGATGATGATATCCTTGATACGTCCCGAGAACTGCAGCATGCCGTCCTCATCAAAGCGGCCCAGATCACCGGTATGCAGCCATCCATCCTGATCGATCGCCTGCTTATCCTGCGGAAGGCCGTAGTATCCGTTCATAAGACTGGGACCCTTGACAACGATCTCACCGACTTCACCCTGCGGCGCGAATCCGGTATCGGCATTCCAGATGCGTACCTCATGGTTCGGGAGGCTGCGTCCGACAGAGACCGCCCTCTTCTCCAGCGGATCATCGGGTGTCTCAACCGTGATAACCGGAGAGCACTCCGTCTGTCCGTAGCCGCACAGCAGTTTGCCGCCGCCCAGGAGTTTCTCAAAGCGCATCATCTCTACCGGTGTCGTAAATCCGCCGCCAACAATGCACAGCTGCAGCTGTCCGGAGAGCTTCTGCTCGAACTCCGGCATCGATGTCAACATGCCATAGATAGCTCCGACCGAACACATATCCGTAACTTTATTATCATAGATCAACGTAAGCAGTGTATCCGGCTTCAGAAGAGGCGTCAGGATGATATGGCGTCCCAAGCCCAGATACGCATTCACGACCATGAGTCCATAGCTGTGGAATGTCGGAAGCGCAAGGCACAGCGTGGGACCTATATTCTTTTCCAGCATGGTCATGGCACCTTCACAGTTGCTCAGGACCGAGTAGGAAGACTGGAGAACAGCCTTCGGAATAGAGGTCGTTCCGGTCGTATAGATAATAACCTGAGAGTCTTTCGGATCTACCGCAGCATACGCATCTGTAAGTGCTTTTCTTCCCTCTTCCGGAATCGGTGCAAACGCATCCATGCCGACAAAGGCTGTTGCCGGGAAGATATGATCTGCCGGTACACCGCCTTCCATGAGCGTCTTTGCGGCAGCATTCGGATCCACGATACTGATCGTATTACCTCCGATGACGCCCCAGGATGCATGCACCATCTTTGAGAGCGCACTGACATCCGGGCTCTTCAGGCCATAGTTCATCAGGGAGGCGACACCTCCGATCTGGGTGATACCAAAAAAGGCAACCATCCATTCAATTCCGTTGAATCCCCACAGGACTGCCTTGTCCCCTTTCTTAAAGCCGCACTTGAGCAGTTTCAGACTGCAGTTGTCCGCTGCCAGTTTCAGCTGTCCATAGGTGACTGTATTGCCACGGCATGTGAGGGCGGGTTTATCGGGATATTTCATTGCTCCCTGTATAAGGGTCTGTGAAAAAAGTTTCGGTTCAATTTGCATATTATCCTCCTTTTCAGTTTCCTGAATACTCCAATCATTTTGGTTTTCTATCCGAAGACTTGTCTTATTCGGGCAGTTTCAGGCTGCATTATTGCTTCTATAATAATCCATAACAAGCGGGAAACGCAATCGTTTTAGAAGAATATGGCAGAAAACTTCTTATATCGATAAACCGCATCCGGCAGGTCAGCCGGATGCGGACCGTATATTACTTCTTCTTGCTTACCTTCACTGTGCATTTCGCAGTCACACCATCCTGCGCATATGCATATACATGACAGGTTCCTACACTTGCCGCCTTGATCTTACCGCTCTTCGACACGGTTGCAACTGCAGGATTATCACTCTCATACGCAACTTTGCGGTGTTTACTTACTTTTGCACTGCCATTGTTCAATGTCGCCTTCAGTTTGAATGTCTTTCCTTCTGTAAGAGCGACTTTCTTCTTGTTCAGTTTGACAGACTTCGTGTTTCCATTCTTGCCACCGCTCGTTGCGATGTGGACAGACTTCGAGGTCGCCAGAATATTGCCGTATCTGTCATAAGCTGCAACAAAGTATTTGTAGTATTTCCCTTTGTTCAGCTTCACCTGTGTAAATGAGGTCGCTTTTATGTCGGTCAGCTCGGTGTATCGGGATCCACATGGTGCACCATAGATCACATACCCTGCCGCCCCGTTCACCGGCTTCCAGGCAATCTTGACAGAGGTCTTTTTTGCCTTCTTCATCTTAAGCTGAAGAATATGGAAGGTTGAACCCGCAGCATCACCATTCTCCGGCAATGACTGTGCCGCCGAAGCCAAAGTCTGTAC
>OMSN01000163.1 GCA_900313765.1 uncultured Eubacteriales bacterium | reverse complement strand
GGACCTTCCGGCGGCTGCCTGACAGAAGAATTCCTGGACGAGCCGATCGATTTCGACAACCTGGTCGCCAAGGGATCCATGATGGGTTCGGGCGGCGCCATCGTCATGGACGAAGACAACTGCATGGTAGACGTTGCCAAGTTCTACATGGAGTTCATCTGCGATGAATCCTGCGGTAAATGTTCTCCCTGCCGGATCGGCACCAAGCGTATGCTGGAGATCCTGACCCGCATCACCGAAGGCCAGGGCACCATGGAAGACCTGGATGCCCTCGAAGAGCTGAGCGCCACGGTGAAGACCAACTCACTGTGTGCTCTCGGACAGACAGCTGCGAACCCCATCAACTCCACACTCTCCCATTTCCGCGATGAGTATATTGCTCATATCGTGGACAAGAAGTGTCCGGCTCACGTATGTAAGAACCTGATGGAATACCACATCGATCCGGACAAGTGCATCGGCTGCGGAATGTGTCACAGAGGATGTCCTGTGGACTGCATCCACAAGACAGAATACATCGCTCCGGGCCATAAGATGACGTCCTGGGAGATTGATTCTTCTAAGTGCGTGAAGTGCGGATCCTGTATCAGTGTCTGCCGCTTCAATGCCATTGAGAAACGGTAACGGAGGTGCATGGATATGGTAAACATTAAGATCGAAGGAATTGATTATCAGGTACAGGAAGGTATGACCATCCTGGAAGCCGCCAAGGCCTGCGGCTATGAGATCCCCTCGCTGTGCGCCTTTAACCACGGAGAATGCAACCAGGGTTCCTGCCGTGTATGTCTGGTAGAGGCAACCGGCGCGCGCGGACTGGTCGCCAGCTGCGTTTATCCTGTTGCGGAAGGCATGGAGATCCGCATCTCCAGCCCGAAGGCCCTGGAAGCCCGCCGCCACAGCGTGGAACTGCTGCTCTCCAATCACAACCAGAGCTGCCAGCAGTGCGATAAGAACGGACATTGCGATCTGCTTCATGTCGCCCAGCTGACCGGCGCCCGGGAAGGCGCTTTCGTAGGTGCCCATTCCGAGACGCATATTGACCGCCTGGCTCCCGGCCTGGTGCGTGATACCAGCAAGTGCATCCTCTGCGGACGCTGCATCGCCCGCTGCCAGAATGCGCACGGCATCGGCATTCTGGGCTATGAGAACCGTGGTTTCAACACCTTTGTCGCTCCGGCCGAGAACCGCAGCTTCGCGGATTCTCCCTGCATCCAGTGCGGACAGTGCGTCACCGTATGTCCCACCGGCGCTCTGATGGAGCACTCCGAGATCGACAGGATCGACGAAGCATTCCGCCAGGGCAAGCATGTCATTGCACAGGCAGCTCCCGCCGTACGTGCAGCCCTCGGCGAGGAGTTCGGTTATCCGATCGGAACGCCGGTCACCGGCAAGATGATCGCCGCTATGCGCAGACTCGGCTTCGAGCGTGTATATGACGTCAACTTCGGCGCGGACCTTACCATCATGGAGGAAGGCACCGAGCTGCTTCACCGTCTCACGGAGGGTGGAACGCTCCCGATGATCACATCCTGTTCTCCGGGCTGGGTCAACTATGCAGAATACTTCTACGGAGATCTTCTGCCGCATCTGTCCTCCTGCAAGTCCCCGCACCAGATGCAGGGCGCCATCATCAAGTCCTGGTGGGCACAGCAACACGGCATCGATCCGAAGGATATCTTCGTTGTCTCCGTCATGCCCTGCGTCGCGAAGAAGTTCGAGAAAGAACGTGAGCAGGAGAAGGTGGACGGCATCCCGGATGTGGACGCTGTCATCACCACCAGAGAGCTTGCCCGCATGATCCGCAGAAGCGGTATGCGTTTCCGCCGTCTTCCGGAGGAAGACTGGGACGGCGATATCATGGGCGATTACACCGGTGCAGGCGTCATCTTCGGCGTCACCGGCGGCGTTATGGAAGCGGCACTTCGTACCGTCTACTTCAAGCTGACCGGCAAAGAGAGTGATCCCATCGAGTTCACCGCGGTACGCGGCCACGATGCCGGAATCCGCGAGGCTTCCATCGACATCAACGGCACGACCGTGAACGTTGCCATCGCTTCCGGCATGAGGAGCGCGAAGATCCTTCTGGATGAGATCCGCGAAGGCAAGAGCAAATACCAGTTCATCGAGATCATGGGATGCCCCGGCGGGTGCATCAACGGCGGTGGACAGCCCTACGTGCGTCCGAACCTTCTGCCCGATGAGGACGATGACATCCTGGATACCTTCAAGGAGAAGAGGGCGAAGGCTCTGTACTCCGAAGATGAGCGGCAGACGATCCGTCAGAGCCACAACAACCCGCAGATCATCGAGCTGTACGAGAAGTTCCTGGGCGAGCCGAACAGCCACCTGTCTCACAAGCTTCTGCACACCTCTTATGCTCCAAGAGTCGGGTTTAACCCGGTTGAGAAGTAAGGAACAGACTTATTGCAATCTGTAGATTACAATCAGAAAACCGAAAGTGTCAGTCTTCTGGCACTTTCGGTTTTTTATGACTTTCCGGACAAATAAACAGCAATCAGATCTTCTGCCTGCTGTTGCTGTTCCTGAGCAGAGATGGTGGCTGTTCCATCCCCTTTCTGTTCTCCGTAATCGCCAAACTGCGCATGGTTTCCGCCCTGGATCTCCACTTCCGTGTGGTGCTCTGGCATATATTTTACCCCTTCATCCATCCTGTTTCGATTGAGCACGCCATCTTCAGATCCGTAGATCGTGATCACCTTAAGGCTGTCCGCCAGAGGCCTGGTCGGGTATGCGGCAAGCAGGATGACACCCGTCAATCGGGAAGCGTGTCCGGCTGCATAGCTGGCAGCCATAGCGCCGCCAAGGGAATGGCCCCCGATATACCAGTTCTTATAATCATACAGCGCCATCACTCCGTCCGCTTTGTTCATACCGAAAAAAGCGAATCGAAACGGCATCTTCACAAGGCATACATCCATCCCTTTTGCTGCAAGACCATGCAGCAGAGGCGCATAGGCACAGGCCTCTACCTTGGCGCCCGGATAGAAGATCAGTGCATCGGTTTCAGAGGGGCCGTCAAATAACCACCCGTACTCCGTTTGCATGACGGAGACGGTTTCATCAGACTCCAGCATGGAATGTGCGACAGCGCCTGCGTGATAGTATTGTCCTGCATAGATCAGAAATGCCGCCAGCATTCCTGTCATAAACACTGGAATAAGCCACACCAGCCATTTTCTGTTCGGTTTCCTTTGCTGTTTCTCCATGATGTCTCTCCCTGTCCCACGTGTGATCCCTGACGAAATCTACAGAATTGTTCTACCCCTCGCCTGCCGATCACAGAGATCTATTTCAGTTTCGGCATATATTCGCTCCTGCCAAGCGCATGTACGATCTGGCGGTCAGTCGCATCCGGGAACAGTTCCTTTATGCGGCAGACGACCTTGCGGGCAGAATCTTTCGGATCCTCTGTGTATTCGCTTCTCACGAACTCAGCTCCGAAGATGTGCTCCGGCAGGCAGTAGACCGCGATTCCCCAGCCGTATTCATCGCCGTTTTTATTTTTCCTTCTTCGAAAGTCCCGCACGCACAGATACATCTGCATCTGGAGCCGCGTGACCACGCCTTCAAAGTTTTTCTCGCCGTCCGAACCAAAGCCTGCAAGTTTTTTCACTTCAAATGAATACAGCTCTCTGTCTGACTGATCCCCTGAAAACAGGTCCATGATCTTTTTGGATCTGACAGATGCAAGCTCATCATCCCATCTTGCATCAAAGTCATAACCGTCCCGCCTGTAATTGACAAAAGCCGGCAGGTACTTCCTGGAAATAAACCCCGCCCTGTTATCAAAAAACTTGCCATAGGCAATCTCCCCGCGCTCGGCAATGATCTTTCGCCACTCCCAGGGATCTGTGTCCGGATCCCCGCTGAACCAGTCCTCAGCTGCAGTATGCTCCTCCGCGGAGAAACCCGGAATATCATTTCGAAACAGCGGAAGCAGCCCCACCTGGTTGATGTATTGTGCAAAATCATCCACATTTTTTATGCAGGAAGGATCCTCCTTCGGCAGTCCGTGCATGATCCATCTTTCTTCCTCGATCATCTGTTTTTCCTCTCAAAGAGTTCTCCAGAATCAGTAAATGTATTAAACCTATTATACAGCTGCCCCTTTGATTCGGCTACGAACGTATGATATATACTTATATACATAACCGTTTATGTCTTCT
>OMSN01000105.1 GCA_900313765.1 uncultured Eubacteriales bacterium | reverse complement strand
GGCGGCAGTTATGAGGACCTTGTGAAGGCTGTAAAGGAAACAGAAACCGCAACCGGCACAGTGATCACCATCACCAGAGAGGAAGAGAAGGAATGTTTCCTGGTCTCGGTATCCGGCAAGACCGGACATGCCGCACATCCATACAACGGATTGAACGGACTGACAGCTGCCCTCAGTCTGCTGGAAATACTGCCTCTGTGCAACCGGGACGGAGAGAATGCACTGCTCTCGGCAACACGATTCTGGCCGTTTGAAGATCACAATGGCAGGGCCCTGGGCGTGGACTACAGGGATGAAGAGAGCGGAGAACTTACCATGTCCCTGGATATTCTTCATTACGAGGTGAAGAATGCGCAGGGGACGGAGTATGAACTGAGCGGATGCTTTGACTGTCGGGCTCCGATCTGCGCAAATGATGAGAACCTGACTGAAAAAGTACGCAGGGAGCTGTCGGATGCAGGATTCGATATGGAACAGGATGCCATGACTCCTGTTCATTATGTCCCTGCTGACAGTGAACTGGTACAGAAACTGCTGGAGTCCTACGAAGTTTATTTCCAGAAGAAGGGAAAGCCCATCGCGATCGGCGGAGGAACCTATGTGCATGGACTGAAGAGAGGAGTTGCTTTTGGCTGCGCAGAGGAAGATGTGGACAACCGTATGCACGGAGATGATGAGTTCATGAAGCTCAGCATTCTGGTGAAGAGCGCGAAAATCTTTGCAGATGCCATCCTGAGACTCTGTGGGTGATTGCATTTTCTGAAAGGTTCTGCTATTATGGCGTGGTTACTTCGAATATCAGAGGGGAGATGAATTCATTATGAGAATGTATAAGAAGATCATTGCTTTAACAGTTGCAGTAGTTGCAGCACTCAGCCTGACAGCCTGCTCGGGTGGATCAGGAGCAGCGAAGAGTGTCGATGTGGCGAAGGTCGCTGATGACCTGAACAGCTCCGTTATCACTACGGATACCCTGACAGAGACCAAGAGCGAGATGCTTTCAAGCATCTATTTCTTCGAGGAAGGACAGGTCACAAACAGCAAGGTCTACATGAGCGCGAATGCGACCGCAGATGAGATCGTGGCTGTGGAGTGCAAGGATGAAGCTGCTGCCAAGGCTGTCGTGGAGCTGCTCAAGACCCGTGTGAAGAATCAGTCGGAACTGTTTGCATCCTACAATCCGGATGAGGCAGCGAAGCTGGACAAGGCGATCGTCAAGTCCTCCGGGAAATATGCAGTCCTGGTTGTCTGTGACGACTATGACAAAGCGGAAAGCATCCTGAAGGACGCAGGCTTCTGAGAAAAAAGACAGGAAGTAAATGATAGAAGAGGACCGGTTTGAAACCGGTCCTCTTCTTAATTATATTCATATTCAATGATGTTGCATGGATGGCTGCGATGTCAGTTTGCGCTTACTTCTTCAACCAGATCAGAGGGCAATTCTTCTGCTACGGCCTCCTCTTCGGTGTCCTGTTGGGATCCGGCGTTCGCAATATCATCCGGATGCTGCGCAGTCTCAGCGGCGAATGCTTCGTCTGTGATATAGTGATTCTTCAGGTACTTCAGCATGTTCTCGAGGTACGGCGCGTACAGATGGATGCCGTCCGAGGAGGCATCGGAGATCAGTGAACCGTAGCCGTCCGAGAAGATCTCGTTCAGATTCAGGTAGTAGCTGTACCACAGATCCTCACAGGCCTGGAGGATATAGCCGTTGATGGTCCTGACATTCTCGTTGTTGTCATATTCAAAACCGGCTGCGATCTTGGACTCATCGACATAGATAACCGAGCATACATAGATGATCGCATGGGGCTGGAGCTCATGGAATTGTTTCAATACTCCTTCAAATTCCGGGAGGAAGTTCTCCCACGGATAGTAGCCCAGATCATTTGCTCCGAGCATGAGATAGATCCGGTCATACTGTTTGCCGCTCAGTCCCTGATAGACGGAAATATTGCCATCCGCTGTGGAAATGATCGGTTGAGCCATATCACTGGTGCTCAGACCGATACCTGTCAAGAATGTACCCTGCGTGATACCGGAGGAGTTCCGGAAGCCTTCCATTCTTGAATCTCCGATGAATGCGGAATTGGAGAAATAAGAATCATCTACGGAAGTGCTTTGAGTCGGAACGACCGCCGGACTGTTGATCGCCTCCGGGTTGGAGGTATCAATCTGTGTCACGCCGGAATCCGCAGCAACTGTTGATCCGCCGCTTCCCGCGCCAGCAAGACCGAGCTGAGAGCTTCCTGTCGAGTCAGAGGCTGCAGCGGATGCATCCGGATTCTCCGTACTCTCCACGTAATCTTCCCCTTCGGAGGAATCACGTGAGGACATCACTTCGATATGATTCCCCACCTTGTGCGTGAAGAGGGTATACATGACTTTGCCTTCAAATACGACCAGAACCAGACACACCATTGCGAGCAGCTGGGCAATCATAAATCGTCCGGAATCAGGCCTGCGGTTTTTTCCGCGCGAGCGGGAGGCGTCTGCTTTTCTGCGTACCTTTTTCTTCGATACGGGGGTTTCTGTTATTTCTTCGGACACGATCTGTCCGTTATTATCATCCTTCATAGTGTCGTCAATCTTCCTTTGCTGAACTTGAACACACTTCCTCGTTATTATATAATAAGCCAGTTGAAAGTAAAAGAAGATTTTTGCGCCGCTAAAGGACTGGTGTTTTCATGATATTCAGCAGCCTGCTGTTTTTGTTCCGGTTTCTGCCGCTGGTACTGATCCTGTACTTTGCGTTCCCGAAGAAACTGAGGAATCTGATATTACTTCTGGTAAGCCTTGTGTTCTATGCATGGGGCGAGCCTGTATATGTGATCCTGATGATCGTGTCGATCCTGATCTCCTGGAGCGGAGGTCTTGCGGTCGACCGTTTTTTGCGCGCCGGTAATGAGAGGGCGGCGAAGATCGCTCTCGGCTTGTCGGTGGCAGCCGGCCTGTCCCTGCTCGGGTTCTTCAAGTATGCAGATTTTGTTCTGCGAACGATCGGGCAGATCTCGGGCAGTGACATCCCGCTTCTTCAGCTTGCACTGCCGATCGGCATCAGTTTCTACACCTTCCAGACGATCTCCTATATCATCGATGTCTATCGCGGAACTGCATCGGTCCAGAAGAATATCATCTCCTACGGTGCCTATGTGACGATGTTCCCGCAGCTGATCGCAGGACCGATCGTTCAGTACAAGACCATAGACAAACAGCTTCGCAGAAGGCAGGAGAGCTCTGAGGAATTTGCCGAAGGCGTCATGCGGTTCATGACCGGACTTGGCAAGAAGGTGCTTCTGGCAAACAATGCAGGCGTACTGTGGGATCAGATCCGTGTCATGGATACCGGATCGCTTCCCGTGCTGACGGCATGGATCGGAATTGCGGCCTACACATTTCAGATCTACTTTGATTTCTCAGGATACTCGGATATGGCGATCGGACTTGGCCATATGTTCGGATTCCGTTTCCTGGAAAACTTTGACCATCCCTACCTGTCTAAGAGCGTGACAGAGTTCTGGAGAAGATGGCACATTTCCCTGGGGACCTGGTTCAGAGAATATGTCTACATCCCGCTTGGCGGAAACCGTGTTGGTATGCTGGGACTGATCCGCAATACCATGGTCGTATGGCTGCTGACCGGAATCTGGCACGGCGCTGACTGGAACTTCATGATCTGGGGACTCTACTACGGCATCCTGCTTCTGCTGGAGAAACTGGTATTCGGAAAAGCCCTGCAGAAACTGCCGGGACTGCTCCAGCATGTGTACTGCATGTTCATTGTCATGGTGGGCTGGTATCTGTTTTCGTTCAATGAGATCTCAGGCGGCATCGGCTACCTGGGAGCCATGTTCGGCGCAGGAGGGAGTTTCCTCAACCGGGGATCCATCTATCAGCTGTATTCGAACGCGGTCCTTCTGTTCATCCTGATCCTGGGAAGTTCCACACTTCCGGCACGTATCGCATCTGCCGTTCTTGCGAAGGTGAGAGCCTCCAACACAGCAGTGGTCGTACTGCGCGGCGCATTTACAGTGGGTGTATTCATGCTCAGCGTGGCGTACCTGGTGAGTGCTTCCTACAATCCGTTCCTTTATTTCAGGTTCTGAATTATGAATAAACATCAATCGGTATATATCAATACGATCTTTCTGCTCCTGATCTTCGGCTTCACTGTCGCGACCATCATCCGGCCGCAGAGGGAGAGAAGCGAGACAGAGAACAGAAGTCTGGAGATGAGGCCCTCCATCACGTGGGACAGCCTGATCTCAGGAAAGTTCGCAGATGACTATGAGGATTATCTCTCAGACCAATTTATTCTGCGCGATGGCTGGATTACGCTGAAGACTGCAGTGGAGAGAGCCATACTCAAACAGGAGACAAACGAAGTTTATTTCGGCAGGGACGGGTATCTGATCGAGAAGCATACAGGAGCTTTCACATCGGATACTGCCCGGCAGAATGTTCAGCGCATCTCGGCATTCATGCAGAAAATGAGTGAGACGTTTGATGCGGACCATCTTTCCTGCATCATTGTTCCCAATGCGGTGGATGTGCTTGCCGACAAGCTGCCCGCATATGCGGATCCCTACGATGAAGAGCTGTATCTGAGCCAGATCCGTGACGCGATGCCGGAGGGAGTGTGGGTGGATTCCTCCGAAGTCCTGAAAACGCGGCATGCGGAAGATCCTTCTTCCCAGCTCTACTACAGGACGGATCATCACTGGAAGACAGACTCTGCATTCCGGGTATTCCAGAGCTGGCTGAGCCAGAAGAAGATCGCGCAGGCATCCCCGGATCAGTACAGTGTGACCAGTGTAACGGATCAGTTTGAGGGAACCATCGCCTCCAAACTCGGAATAAAGGGAAGAGCCGACAGCATCGAGCGATATGACCCGGTGGTGCCGTTTGATTATTATCTGATCTACAACCAGTCCGATGATATCCGCAATTCGATCTACCGTGACAGCTATCTGGATACAAAGGACAAATATGCATATTTCTACGGAGGCAATTTCGGCCTGATCGAGGCAAAGATGCCGGATGCACAGACCGGCCGCAGGCTCCTGATCATCAAGGACTCCTATGCGCACTGTTTCGCGCCGTTCACATACGGATACTTTGATGAAGTGGATATGCTTGACCCCAGATATTATAATGCGAGTGTATCGGAACTCATTGCAGGAAAGGATTACACTGACGTACTGTTCCTGTTCAATGCAGCCGGATTCGCCGAAGAGACGGCGATCGCAAGGCTTCTTGTGTGAGAGGAGGGCCTTAGAGAAATGAGTTATGCGGATCAGGTTTTTATCAGCATGTGCAGCGATATCCTGGAAAATGGTACCAGTACCGAGGGGCAGAAAGTGCGGCCTCACTGGCCGGATGGAAGCAGTGCCTATACGGTCAAGCGTTTTGGCGTGTGCAACCGCTATGACCTTCGCAGAGAGTTTCCGGCTCTTACCCTGCGCAAGACAGGACTCAAGAGTGCCATGGACGAGATCCTGTGGATCTGGCAGCGCAAGTCCAACAACATCCATGATCTCAAACCCCATATCTGGGACGAGTGGGCGGATGCGGACGGCAGCATCGGCAAGGCATACGGTTATCAGATGGGCGTGAAGCACATCTACAAAGAAGGCGAATTCGACCAGATCGACCGTGTGCTCTACGACCTGAAGAACAATCCCTACAGCCGCAGGATCATGACGAATCTCTATGTCCATCAGGATCTGCATGAGATGAATCTGTATCCCTGCGCTTACAGTATGACCTTTAATGTGACAAGGGAGAAAGTGGACCCGGCACCGGACAGCCCCGCAGCGCTTGATTACCTTCCAGAGGCTGATGAGAATGGCGAGAGACTAGTCCTGAACGCGGTCCTGAATCAGCGCTCGAACGACGTGCTCACTGCAAATAACTGGAATGTTGCCCAGTATGCGATCCTTCTGATGATGATCGCGCAGGTAAGCAATATGGTACCCGGCGAGCTGGTCCATATGATCGCGGATGCGCATATTTATGACCGGCATATCCCCCTGATCCGGGAACT
>OMSN01000203.1 GCA_900313765.1 uncultured Eubacteriales bacterium | reverse complement strand
CAGGGACGCGCGGCCGGACTGGTGCTGGCAAAATCACTGGTATCGGATAAGCTGCCGAAATATGTTGGTGTGCAACCGTATGTCCTCGTTCCGGAAGAACTTCCGAGAGCATGGAAAGAGATATTCCATACGGAAATACCTGAAGAATTGAAGTAAATTTACGTAAAATTCAAGAAAAGGCGATGGTTTTGTAAAAAGCCATCGCCTTTTCTTGTCAAAAACGATGAAAATCCCACCTGAAAGATGTTTGATGTTGACCCTTTCAGCGCAATATGCTACGTTTTGGTTGCAGGGAAACAAAAAACCGGAGAAGAAAAATAAAAATTTACGTAAATTACATTAGAACTTCGGATGTTTCACATTCCATCATTTTTAACCAAGGAGGTTACACATGAAGAAACTTTTTGCAATCGGACTTGCTGTTGCTGCATCTCTTGCGATCACCGCTACCGCTTCCGCAGAGGAGGAGAGATCTTTCGCATTCTGCACAAACACACTGAATAACACCTTCCAGAGTTCCATCGATTCCAAGTACGCGGAGCTGTGCGAAGCGGCAGGTTATTCCTATACCTCTCTTGATCCGGATTACGATCTGAACAAGCAGCTGGGTCAGCTCTCTGACGTTGCTAATGGCGGATACGATGCGGTTTTCATCATCCCGGTCGACTCTGCGGGAATCACTGCAGGCCTTGCTGAGATCCAGGAAGCCGGAATCCCGATCTTCAATGTAGATACCGCAGTCATCGAGGAAGACATCGATGCGTTCGTCACACAGTTCGTCGGAACCAATGCTTTCATGGCAGGCCAGCTTGTCGGTGAGCAGATGGTGAAGGATTATCCGGACGGCGGTGACATCGCGATCCTGGACTTCCCGTCTAATGAGAGCTGTGTTGATCGTGTCAACGGATTCCTCGAGGGTCTTGGTGACAGCGCGGAGAAATTCAACATCGTAGCGCAGCAGGATGGTGCAGCAGCCCTCGATGCTTCCCTTCCGCTTGCTGAGGACATCATCACTGCGAACGAAGATCTGATCGCGTTCTTCTGCATCAACGATCCGTCTGCGCAGGGTGCAGCGGCAGCAGTCAAGGCAGCGAACAAGACCGGCGAGATTGGCGTGTACAGCATCGATGCTTCTCCGTCCGGAAAGCAGGCTCTTCTTGACGGCGAGTTCTCCGCAGTCGCGGCTCAGGTTCCGCTGCAGATCGCAGAGTACAGCTTTGAGCAGGCAGTTAAGTATCTTGACGGTGAGACCGATCTCGGCGATAAGAAGGTCTATCTTGACTCACATCTTGTCAGCGTAGAAGAAGCAGAGAAGTCGATCGATAACTGGCAGTAATAAGTAATAAATAAATACTGCGTCACCGGTCAGCTGTTAAGGGAGTGCGGTGGATCCTGTCCACCGCATTTATATAGAAAGGTATGAAGATGGGACAGACTGTTCTGGAAATGAAGGGAATCAAGAAGAGCTTCTCGGGGGTATATGCGCTCAGTGGAATAGATTTCTCCCTTGAGCAGGGAGAAGTCCATGCGCTCCTTGGAGAGAATGGAGCCGGTAAGTCTACTCTGATCAAGGTGCTTGGCGGCATATATCAGCCGGACGAGGGCTCTATCTTTATACGGGGTAAGGAGGTCCGGATCCGCAATGTACCGGAGGCGCGGGCGAACGGGATCGGGATCATTCATCAGGAGATTGTACTGGTACCTTATCTGACAGTTGCGCAGAATCTGTTTCTCGGACGGGAGATCGCGGGACCTATGAAGACAGTCGACATGGGTAAAACGATAGACCGTGCGCAGGAAATGATCGCGGCGCTGGGGGTTGATATACGGGCAGATGAATATGTTGAAAACCTTACGATTGCACAGCAGCAGATGGTTGAGATCGTGAAGGCGGTTTCATTTAACGGTGACATCATTGTGATGGACGAGCCGACATCCTCGCTTTCCAATGAGGAAGTCGAGCAGCTGTTTGAGATTATCCACAGGCTGAAGGAACAGAATGTAAGCATCATCTATATCTCCCACAGAATGGAGGAACTCTTCCGGATCTCTGACAGAGTGACGGTTATTCGGGACGGTGCTTATGTAGGTACCCGGAAAACTTCCGAGACGAATCCGGCCGAACTGGTTGCAATGATGGTTGGCCGTGATCTGAGTAATTTTTATGCGAGAGATTACAACGATCTGGAGCATGCCCCGGTAGCTCTGGAAGTCAAAAATCTGGGGAGCAGCCTGTTCCATGATGTCAGTTTCAAGGTCAGAAAGGGTGAGATCCTCGGGTTTGCCGGACTCGTAGGGGCCGGGCGAAGCGAGATTATGGAGAGCGTGTTCGGTGCGCGTCCCTATACGGATGGGAAAGTAATCTACCAGGGCAGGGAAGTCCATTTTACAGAACCTATGGAGGCCATCCGATCCGGGATCGCCATGGTTCCGGAGGACAGAAAGAAGCAGGGACTGGTTCTTGGGAACAGTGTCAGTTTCAACCTGACGCTTGCATCTTTGCATTTCTGCATGAACGGTATTGCTGTCAGCGAGAGCAAACGTGCACAGATCATCGATCATTATGTGGACAGCCTGAAGATCAAGGCAGCTTCCGTGGATATGGAAGTGGCAGGTCTTTCCGGTGGAAATCAGCAGAAGGTCCTTCTGGGAAGATGGCTGGCAACAAAGCCGGAGGTCCTGATTCTGGATGAGCCCACGAGAGGTGTGGATGTCAACGCGAAGTATGAGATCTATCTGACGATCAATGAACTGGCAAAGCAGGGAATAGCCATCATCATGGTGTCCAGCGAACTGCCGGAGATTATCAATATGTGTGACAATGTCTGTGTTGTCCGTGGAGGAAAACTGGTTGCAACGCTCGGCAAAGACGGGCTGACGCAGGAAGAGATAATGAAATATGCAGCAGGAGGAGTAGAGTAACATGAATCAGAATAAGAACAGAACAACCAATCCTATCGTCGGAATCGTAAAGAATAACGTAGGTATCCTGAGCGTTCTGGTACTGCTGTGTGTGATCGTATCCATCGCCACCAGTAAGTTCCTTAAGCCCAACAACCTGATCTCGGTGCTTCGTCAGATATCGATCAATGCCTACATTGCGCTGGGCATGACCCTGATCATCATTCTGGGACATATCGATCTTTCGGTTGGCGCTATCGTTGCCATGAGCGGAACTCTGACAGTTGGTTTCATCGTTACTCAGGGGCTTCCGATTCCGGTTGCGATCCTGCTCGGCATTCTTCTTGGAATGGTGGCGGGACTGATCAGTGGGATGATCGTGACTTATTTCCGTGTGCCGGCATTCATCATCACAATGGCGATGATGAATGTATGCAGTGGTGTGGCATACGTCTACTCAGGCGGACAGGCAACCAGAATCAATGATGATTTCTTCTCAGCAATCGGTACCGGGTATCTTTTCAATACGATTCCGCTTCCCGTCGTTTATATGATCATCCTGATCATAGTGATCAGTTTCCTGCTGGGCAAGACCAA
>OMSN01000340.1:1469-2030 GCA_900313765.1 uncultured Eubacteriales bacterium | reverse complement strand
CGGCCAGCTGCAGTGCGTAGCTGCAGGACTCATCATACACATCGCCCTTCAGGATCACCTCTGCCCCATAGCTTCTGGTGCGGTTTACCTTGATCAGTGGTGTCGTAGTCGGCATGACGATGGTCGCCTTGCAGCCATACTTCTTGGCTGCGTATGCCACACCTTGGGCATGATTCCCGGCGGATGCAGTGATCAGCCCTCTGGCGCGCTCTTCCTTGCTCATAGTGCTGATCTTGTAGTAAGCTCCACGGATCTTGTAGGCGCCTGTCGCCTGCATGTTCTCCGGCTTCAGATAGACCTTGTTGCCGGATACAGAGCTGAAATAATCACTGTAGATCAGGGATGTGTCGTTCGTTACCTTTCTTACGATCTCGGAAGCCTGTTCAAAAGCTTCCAGTGTAAGCATCTTCCTCATCGCCGCCATGCCTCCGTATGCGTATGATACGTACTGTTGTCTCAGTTTTCCTCTTGTATGTCAAACAACGCCTTGACAAATGCGTCTGCGTCAAACTTCTGCAGGTCGTCGATATGCTCTCCGACTCCGATGTATTTCACCGGGAT
>OMSN01000340.1:0-1454 GCA_900313765.1 uncultured Eubacteriales bacterium | reverse complement strand
AGTTTTGTCAGGATGATGCCGCTCACAGGCGTTACAGCCTGGAATTCCCTGGCCTGGGACAGTGCATTCTGTCCGGTGGTTCCATCCAGGACAACCAGTGTCTCTCTGTATGCCTCCGGATATTCCCGTTCGATGATGCGGTTGATCTTGCCCAGCTCATTCATCAGGTTCTTCTTATTATGGAGTCTCCCGGCTGTATCCACGATCAGGATATCCGCATCCTTCGCCTTCGCAGACGAGATGGCGTCATAGACAACCGAACCGGGGTCTGACCCCTCCTGGCCGGAGACGATTGCGACTCCGGCACGGTCTGCCCACTCGGTGAGCTGTTCGCCGGCTGCTGCGCGGAAGGTATCCGCGGCGGCAAGGATCACTTTCTTGCCGTTCTCCTGCAGGCGTCCTGCCAGCTTGCCTATGCTGGTGGTCTTGCCGACGCCGTTGACGCCTACTACAAGCACTACGCTCTTCTGATTCTCGAATGCATAATCCGCATCACACACATCCATCTGGGCTTTGATGGACTCCATGAGCAGATCCCGGCATTCCTTCGGATCTTTGATGTGCTGCTCTTTCACCTTCTCCTTGACATCATCGATGATGCTGGTGGTCGCCTTGATCCCGATATCTCCCATGACCAGGATCTCTTCGATCTCGTCATAGAAGTCGTCATCGATGGAGGAATAACCGGTAAAAATAGAATCAAATCCGGATACGATACTGTTTCTTGTCTTCGACAGGCCGTCCACCAGACGCCGGAAGAATCCTTTTTTCTCTTCTGCCATGGCTTGCTTCTTCCTTTCAGGTTAGTGCGCTTCAGGTTAGTGAGCTTTCCACCAGATCCACCGATACCAGGGCGGAAACGCCCTTCTCCTGCATGGTGATTCCGTACAGGCGGTCGCAGGCGGACATAGAGCCTCTGCGGTGTGTAATGATAATAAACTGTGTGTGTCTCGTAAGTTTGTGCAGATACTTGGCGAATCGTTCTACATTGGCCTCATCCAGCGCCGATTCGATCTCATCGAGCAGGCAGAAGGGCGACGGCTTCAGGTTCTGAATCGCGAACAGAAGGGCGATGGCCGTAAGGCTCTTCTCGCCTCCTGACAGCTGCAGCATGTTCTGCAGTTTCTTGCCCGGCGGCTGTGCGATCACTCGGATGCCGGCATCCAGGATATCCTCATCCTCCACCAGCTCCAGCGTGCCTTTTCCGCCTCCGAACAGTTCCCGGAATGTCTGGTCGAACTCCGTACGTATGCGTTCAAACTGTTCTCTGAACCGCGTCCGCATGCCTTCATCCAGCTGCAGGATGATCTTCTGCAGATCCTCTGTTGATTTGACCAGATCTGCATGCTGCGTAGTCAGGAATTCATGTCGCTCTGACAGTTCCTTGTATTCCTCTATCGCATTGACATTGACATTGCCGAGGGCTTTGATCTCCCGCTTCAGAGTGGCAAGCC
>OMSN01000029.1 GCA_900313765.1 uncultured Eubacteriales bacterium | reverse complement strand
ATCGACAATGACTCCTATGTGCTGTGTGTGAGGAACAAAGATCTTCTGACGAAGGATGCCGTGTTCCGGATGGTCGAGGCTTTGCAGGGCGGAGCGGACGCAGTTTATGCCGATGAGGATTCCTTTGTTCAGACCGACAGGCAGAATCATTACAGCGATCCTCTGTTCAAACCGGATTACAGTCCGGACTATCTGAGATCCTGCAATTATATCGGAACGCCGTTCATGGTACGCGCAGGGCTGATCAGAAGTTTCTACACAGAAGAAGAGGGGGAAGGCACCGGACAGACGAGTATGCGTCAGGCTGCAAGCTCGTGGATGCTGTCTGATCCCGCGGCTTATTATGAATATGTGCTCAGGTGCAGCCGCAGGGCTGCTGAGGGGAACGGGATCGTCCATGTCCCGAAAGTGCTGTGCCATGTGTCAGATGCCGGGAAGACACCGCCGTCTTCGGCTGCGTCGGATACCGATGACCTCTTCGGGAAGATGAAGCAGGTGCTGGAGGCAGATCTTCTTCGCTGCGGCGAGAAAGGCACAGTGGAGAGGGGACCGCTTCCCGGTACCTTCCACATCACCTACGAACTTGCGAAGGAGCCGCTGGTCTCCATCGTGATCCCGAACAAGGATAACTATTCGGTCCTGGAGAACTGCATCTGGTCGATCTGCAACCGTTCCACCTATACCAACTATGAGATCCTGATCGTGGAGAACAACTCGACGCAGGAAGAGACATTTGACTACTACAGGAAACTGGAAGAGGAAGGCAGTGCCAGGGTCATACGGTATGACCATCCGTTTCATTTCTCCAGAGTGGTCAATGAAGGCGTGCGGCATGCAGAGGGTGAATATGTCATATTGATGAATAACGATGTGACTGTCCGCACACCGGACTGGATCGAGAGACTTCTCGGCCACTGTATGAGGGACGGGGTCGGCGCTGCCGGTCCGAAACTGCTGTATCCGGACGGGAGAGTGCAGTCCTGCGGCGTCGTAGCCGGCATCATGGGATATGCCGGCTCCATGATGGTTCTGGAGGACGGGGAGGCTCCCGGATACATGGGAAGGGCGGCTCTGATACAGAATATGAGCGCGCTGACTGCTGCGTGTGTGATGGTGAGCAGAGAGGTGTTCCTGCAGGTGGGAGGCTTTGCGGACGATCTTCCCGTTGCCCTCAATGACGTGGACTTTGGCCTGAAACTTGTCAGGGCAGGATACCGCAATGTGCTGGATCCGTCTGTAGTCCTGATCCATCATGAATCGCTCAGCCGCGGAGCCGAGGATACACCTGAGAAAAAGAGAAGGTTTGAGAGAGAAAAAGCAGTGTTCCGGAAGAGATGGGCTGCCCTTCTGCGGGACGGGGATCCGGCGTATAACCCGAACCTGTCGCGCAGGAAATGCGACTGGTCGCAGCAGACCTGAATGAAGATATTTGCAGATACAGTGATAGGGAGTTTGCGAAGAGAGGTGACGGAATATGATGTACGATGTCATTATCATCGGAGCCGGTGTGAGCGGCTGCGCGGCTGCAAGGGAACTGAGCAGGTATGACCTGAAGATTCTTGTCGTCGACAGCGCGGAGGATGTGTGCTGCGGTACGAGCAAGGCAAACAGCGCCATCGTCCATGCAGGGTATGACGCGAAACCGGGTACGCTGATGGCAAAACTGAATGTGGAAGGAAACCGCATGATGGACCAGGTATGTCAGGATCTGGACGTCCCGTTTGAGCGGGTCGGGTCTCTGGTCGTATGCCGGTCCGACGAGGACAAATCTCTGCTTGAGAAACTGCTCGAGCAGGGGCACAGGAACGGTGTTCCGGATCTTCGCATCATCGGACGGGAGGAACTCGTCGAGATGGAGCCGAATATCACAGATGAAACGCAGTGGGCACTCTATGCGCCGACAGGCGGGATCGTGTGCCCGTTCACACTGACGATTGCGTTTGCCGAGAATGCCGCGGCAAACGGTGTACAGTTCCAGTTCGACACCTGCGTGGAGAAGGTGATCCCCACAGAGAGCGATACCGGCAGGATCTTCCGGCTTCAGACCTCGAAGGGAGAACTGCAGGCGGAGGTTGTCGTCAATGCGGCCGGAGTCTATGCAGACCGGTTCCATAACCAGGTGAGTGCTGACAAGATTCATATCACGCCCCGGCGCGGCAGTTACAATCTGATGGATAAGACCGCCGGCTCTCATGTGCGGCATGTGATATTCCCGCTTCCCACGGATAAAGGAAAGGGGACCCTTGTCACGCCGACGGTTCACGGCAATCTGCTGATCGGACCGACGGCCGTGGACATTGAAGATCCGGAAGGAACGAACACGACTGCGGATGAACTTGGCGCAGTGGTACAGACCAGCGGAAAATATATCCGGAACATTCCATACCGGGATACCATCACCTCCTTCGCCGGACTGCGCGCCCACGAAGATTCCCATGAGTTCAGGATCGGGGAAGTGAAGGACTGCCCCGGATTCGTGGACTGTGCAGGAATCGAATCCCCGGGACTTACCAGCGCTCCGGCTGTCGGTGTCATGGTGGCCGAATGTGTGGCTGATATACTGAAGCCTTCTGCCAGGAAGGACTTTGATCCGGTCCGCGAAGGCATACTGGATCCGAAGACTCTGACACCCGAGGCATACCGGGAACTGGTCAGCACACAGCCGGCATACGGCAGCATCGTATGCCGCTGCGAATCCGTTACGGAAGGTGAGATCATCGACGCGATCCGGCGCACGCCCGGTGCCAGAAGCCTGGACGGCGTGAAGCGCCGCACCAGAGCAGGCATGGGACGCTGTCAGGCAGGATTCTGCAGCCCCAGGGTGATGGAGATCCTCGCAAGAGAACTGAATGTTCCGCTGGAAGAGATCACCAAGAGCGGCGGCGCTTCCAGGATCATAGTCGGCAGAGACAAGTTTCCCCAGTAAACCGGGAGAAGGGGGATGGATATGAATAAGACGAAGATCGCAATCATCGGCGGAGGACCTGCAGGTCTGGCGGCGGCAATCGAAGCCAGGAAGGCAGGCGTGGAGAGTATTCTTATACTGGAGCGTGACCGCTGCCTGGGCGGAATCCTGAACCAGTGCATTCACAATGGATTCGGACTTCACACCTTCAAGGAGGAACTGACGGGGCCGGAATACGCCCAGCGCTTTATCGATCAGGCGGCAGAACTGCAGATCCCGTACAGGCTCAATACGATGGTCATGGGCATCGCTCTGGCGCAGGACGGTAGCGGTGACAAACTCATCACCTATCTGAATCGTGAGGAAGGACTGGTGCAGCTGAGGGCAGAGGCTGTGATCCTTGCAATGGGCTGCAGGGAGAGACCCAGAGGGGCACTGAACATCCCAGGCTTCAGACCGGCCGGCATCTATACCGCCGGGACAGCCCAGAGGCTGGTCAACATCGAAGGCTTCATGCCGGGAAAGAGCGTCGTGATCCTGGGCTCAGGAGATATCGGCCTGATCATGGCAAGGCGTATGACACTTGAAGGCGCGAAGGTACAGGTTGTCGCGGAGCTGATGCCCTATTCCGGCGGACTGAAGAGAAATATCGTACAGTGCCTGAATGACTTCAACATTCCGCTGAAGCTCAGCCATACCGTGGTAAACATTGAAGGCAAAGAACGCGTGGAGGCAGTCACCATTGCGAAGGTAGACGAAAAATCCAGGCCGATTCCGGGAACAGAAGAGAGATATGAGTGCGATACACTGCTTCTGTCCTGCGGACTGCTTCCTGAAAATGAACTGACCTCAGGGCTTGGCGCGGTGATCAGTCCTGTCACAAGAGGTCCCGAGGTCAATGAGAGCCTCGAGACGTCGGTCCCCGGTGTGTTTGCCTGCGGCAATGTACTCCATGTGCATGATCTGGTGGACTTTGTATCCCAGGAAGCCGGACAGGCCGGAGCAAATGCCGCTCTGTATGTAAGCGGCGGCACACGCACGGCAGAATCTGAGGACATCCGGGTGAAAGCCGAAGGCGGAGTCCGGTATACAGTCCCGGAGATCATCAATGCAGACCGGCTGGAAGATACCCTCACCCTGCGTTTCCGGGTAGGGGCTGTCTATACGGATATCTATGAGAGTGTCTATCTCAATGACAAGCGTATCCTGCACAGAAAGAAGAAGATCGCAGCCCCCGGAGAGATGGAGACGGTGGTTCTGAAGAAGAGTGCATTCCAGGAGGTGAGCGACCTGAAGAGCATCACAGTTAAGCTGGAGGAGGAGTGACATGGAGAAGAGAGAACTTACCTGTATCGGATGTCCGATGGGATGTCAGATCACCGTCACTCTGGACGGCGGTGAAGTGAAGAATGTGGAAGGCAACACCTGCAGGAAGGGCGATCAGTATGCCCGTGCCGAGGTGACGCATCCGGTCCGCGTGGTGACCAGCTCGGTTCCTGCCGAAGGCGGTGAGATCGCCCAGGTCAGCGTCAAGACCGCGGGAGATATCCCGAAAGAAAGCATCGCCGCCATCATGGAAGCGCTTGCCGATGTGCGGGTGATGGCACCTGTCCGGATCGGCGACGTCATCGTCAGAGATATCTGCGGTACAGGAGTGGATATCGTTGCCACCAGGAATGTGGAGCGCAGGGCGCAATGAGCGGGAAGAGGCCCTACATGCCCCTGTACACGGATATGACCGACCGGAAGATCATGGTCATAGGGCACGGGGAGAAAGCGGAGCAGATCCTTCGCTATCTGGAACCTTTCACTTCACACCTGTACCTGCTGAAGGGAGCGTATGAGCGAAAGGACCTGTACGGAATGGACTATGTCATCTGCCAGGAAGAAGACGAAACAATCCGGGAGGATGTATTTGCCGCCTGCCGGACACTGGGGATCCGGGTCTGTATTCCGGGAAGTCCCCGCCGGTGTGACTTTTTCCTGCATGACAGATCAGTATCATAGAGGAGCTGCAGAATGCCAAAAGTAACGATCTATACCGACGGTGCGGCAAGGGGAAACCCGGACGGGCCGGGAGGATACGGCGTGGTGCTGGAGTTTGTGGACTCAGCCGGCGTCCTTCATGTGCGCGAACTGTCACAGGGATATATCAGGACGACCAATAACCGGATGGAACTGATGGCCGCCATCGTTGCTCTGGAGGCACTGACAAAGCCCTGCGAAGTTGAACTGTGGTCGGATTCCCAGTATCTGGTCAACGCATTTAACCAGCACTGGATCGAAAACTGGATCCGGAAGAACTGGATGCGCACGAAGTCGGAGCCTGTGAAAAATGTGGATCTGTGGAAACGTCTTCTGGCAGCCAAGGAGCCCCACAACGTCACCTGGAACTGGGTGCGGGGGCACAATGGCCATCCGCAGAATGAACGCTGTGACGCTCTTGCCACTGCTGCTGCAGACTCAGACAATCTGATCCCAGACCCGGGCGTGGAGGAATGAGCAGATCGCCGGTGTCTTTTCTGCTTTAAACGAGTAAATTATCTCTTGCCATCCGGAACGAATACGGCTATTATGAATGGCGTACGCAAATGAAACTATTCGTTGAATAACGGTATGCGCCGGGCGGCACCCTGAAGTGGACCTGCAGGGGCGTCCGCGAAAGGGTGCCGCCCGGTGCATATTATTGCGATGCTAGTTCCGGAAAGAGAGAGCAATATTATGTCCATGCATTTTGAGAAGAAGCTGCCGATCCCGGCGGAGATCAAGCATCAGAATCCGGTGTCTGATAAGGCGAAACGGATCAAGGAAGAACGGGACCGGGAACTTCGTGATATCTTTACGGGAAGATCAGACAGATTCCTTCTGATCATCGGGCCGTGCAGTGCGGACAATGAAGAAGCCGTGATGGAATATATGGAGCGGCTGTCCAGAGTCCAGGAGCAGGTT
The DNA here is from genome assembly GCA_900313765.1 of uncultured Eubacteriales bacterium. Lineage (GTDB taxonomy): Bacteria > Bacillota > Clostridia > Lachnospirales > Lachnospiraceae > Porcincola. Next base: position 9,360 of record OMSN01000029.1, on the reverse strand, counting down.
GCCGACCGGATCATGATCGTCCCCCGTATCTACACGAACAAACCCAGGACTACCGGAAAAGGATATAAAGGACTTCTGCATCAGCCTGATCCCAGCAAGAAGCCCGATCTGCTTGCAGGTATCATCGCGATCCGCAAGATGCATCTGCGTGTCATCGAGCAGACCGGACTGACGGCAGCCGATGAGATGCTCTATCCGGAGAACTACCGTTATCTGGACGACCTGCTTGGCTATGTTGCCGTCGGCGCAAGGTCGGTGGAAGACCAGCAGCACCGCATGACTGTCTCAGGTATGGACATTCCGGCGGGCATGAAGAATCCTACCAGCGGAGATCTGACGGTCATGTTCAACTCCATAGTGGCAGCCCAGAGCCGTCACAATTTCATTTACAGAGGTTGGGATGTCAATACAGATGGAAATGCGCTGACTCATGTGGTACTGCGCGGCGCTGTCAACAAACATGGCAACTGTCTGCCGAACTATCATTATGAAGATCTCCTGCTGACGCAGAGACTGTACCAGGAGCATAAACTCAAGAACCCGGCGATCGTTGTCGACTGCAATCATTCCAATTCCAACAAGCAGCATCTGGAGCAGATCCGGATCGCGCATGAGGTGATGCACAGCCGCTCTTACAACGAGAGCCTGAAGACGCTGGTCAAGGGACTGATGATCGAGAGTTATCTGGTCGAGGGGCGGCAGGATGTGGTCGGAGGACCCGGACACTGCTTCGGACAGTCCATCACCGACCCGTGCCTTGGCTGGGAGGACAGTGAGAAACTGATCTACAGTATCTATCATACAGTCTGACTTGATTTTTAGCCCTCTGGTTTGTATACTGGAGTCTGTTTGAAACTACGAGCGGGAACAGATCTATGGGGTGCGCAGGGAGCGTGTTCCGAGGGAAAGACAAAAACCGGCTGACTGTGTGCACCGCGTCACCGGATCGGAGGATATAGAATATGGGAGTTTATGAAGAACTGCAGGCACGCGGACTGCTTGCACAGCTTACGGATCCGGTTATGATCCGGGAGATGATCAACGAAGGCAAGGCGACCTTCTACATCGGATTCGATCCGACCGCGGACAGCCTTCACGTAGGTCATTTCATGGCACTGTGCCTGATGAAGAGACTTCAGATGGCAGGCAACAGACCGATCGCCCTTCTTGGCGGCGGCACCGGTATGATCGGCGATCCGTCCGGAAGAACGGATTCACGTCCGATGATGACGGTTGAGACGATCCAGCACAACTGCGAGTGCTTCAAGAAGCAGATGAGCCGCTTTATCGAGTTCGGCGATCAGCCGGGCCAGGCGATCACCGTCAACAACGCAGACTGGCTGATGGATCTGAACTACATCAATCTGCTGCGTGAAGTCGGAACCTGCTTTACCGTCAATGAGATGCTTGCCGCGAAGGCATACAAGCTTCGCTGGGAGAAGGGCCTGACCTTCTTCGAGTTCAACTACATGATCATGCAGGCATATGATTTCTATATGCTGTATCAGAAGTACGGCTGCCAGATGCAGTTCGGCGGAGATGACCAGTGGTCCAACATGCTGGCCGGCCGCGAGCTGATCCGCAGAAAGATCCCGGGATCCAATTCCGAGGCGATGACCATCACCCTGCTCACCAATTCCGAGGGCAACAAGATGGGCAAGACTGCCAAGGGTGCCGTCTGGCTGGATCCGAACAAGACAAGCCCCTTCGATTTCTATCAGTACTGGAGAAATGTGGGCGATGCCGACGTGATCAAGTGCATGAAACTCCTCACCTTCCTGCCGCTGGATGAGATCGCGGAGTATGAGAAGAAGGAAGGACAGGAACTGAACAGCGTCAAGGAAGTCCTTGCGTATGAGCTGACCAAGATGGTCCATGGCGAGGAAGAGGCTAAGACCGCGCAGGAAGGTGCCCGCAAGCTGTTCTCTGCAAGCGGCGCGGATACTGCGGATCTCGAGGCAATCAAGCTGGATCTGAGCACGTTCCGTGATGGACAGGTCGATCTGATCGGTGCCCTGGTTGCGGCAAAACTTGCGACGAACCGTTCGGATGCACGCAGAAACATTGAGCAGGGCGGCGTTCAGGTAGACGATGTGAAGGTAACCGATGTCCGTGCAGTTCTGGATCAGGAAAAACTGCAGGGTGACGGCGTTGTTCTTCGCAAAGGCAAGAAGAAGTTCGCAAAGGTCGTTCTCTGAGAAGCAGCGATTGGGCACATACCATCGGGAAAATGATTCAGTGGTGGGACTCGTTCCGCCACTGATTTGCTGATTTACACAGAGCGGCTGATAATGATATAGTGGTAAAAATTTCAGGAAAGGTCACAGAAACAGATGAAAAAGTATGGCGTAAATGAACTTCGCAGGATGTATCTGGAATATTTCGAGAGCAAGGATCATCTGGCGCTTCCGAGTTTCTCGCTTGTCCCGCACAATGACAACAGCCTCCTGCTGATCAATGCAGGAATGGCTCCCATGAAGCCCTGGTTCACAGGGGCGGAGACACCTCCGAGAAAGCGTGTTACGACCTGTCAGAAGTGCATCCGTACAGGCGATATCGAGAACGTCGGCAAGACAGCGCGTCACGGAACCTTCTTCGAGATGCTGGGCAATTTCTCTTTCGGAGATTATTTCAAGAGAGAAGCCCTGAACTGGTCGTGGGAATTCCTGACCAAAGTGGTCGGACTGGATCCGGACAGACTGTATCCGTCCGTCTATCTGGAAGATGATGAGGCGTACGATATCTGGAACAAGGAGATCGGTATCCCTGCTGACCGTATCTACAGGTTCGGCAAGGAGGATAACTTCTGGGAGCATGGCGCAGGTCCGTGCGGCCCCTGCAGTGAGATCTACTACGACCGCGGAGAGAAGTACGGCTGCGGCAAGCCGGACTGTGCCCCGGGCTGTGACTGTGACCGCTACATGGAAGTCTGGAACGATGTCTTCACACAGTTTGAAAATGACGGACACGGCAATTATACAGAGCTTTCACAGAAAAACATCGATACCGGAATGGGTCTTGAGAGACTGGCGGTTGCCTGCCAGGACGTGGATTCCATGTTCGACATCGACACCATCGTTGCCCTGAGAGACAAGGTCTGTGAATTTGCACATACCGCGTATCATGATGACGAGAAGAAGGATGTCTCGATCCGCAGGATCGTGGACCATATCCGTTCCTCAACCTTCATGATCTCTGACGGCATCATGCCGACCAATGAAGGCAGAGGCTATGTCCTGCGCCGCCTGATCCGCGGAGCTGCAAGACATGGAAGACTTCTGGGCATTGACGGAGCGTTCCTGTCCAAACTGTCCGAGACAGTTATAGCGACTTCCAAGGACGGATATCCGGAACTGGGCGAGAAGAGCGAGTTCATATTCAAGGTCCTTGCACAGGAAGAAGAGAATTTCGACCGCACCATCGATCAGGGTCTGTCCATCCTGACAGATCTCGAGAAGAAGATGACAGAAAGCGGCTCCACCGTCCTGGACGGACAGGATGCTTTCACTCTCTATGACACATACGGATTCCCGCTGGATCTGACCAAAGAGATCCTGGAAGAGAAGGGTTATACGGTGGACCAGGACAGGTTTGATGCCTGCATGAAGGAACAGAGAGACAGAGCAAGGGCTGCCAGAAAGACCACGAACTATATGGGCGCGGACGCAACCGTATATGATGATCTTCCGGTGGAACTTACCTCCGAATTCGACGGCTATGATCATCTGTGTGACACCTCGAAGATCACAGCTATCGCAGGTGAAGAGGAAGTCACCGAGGCGCTTACGGACGGCGAGAAGGGAACCATCGTAGTCGATGTGACTCCGTTCTATGGAACCATGGGCGGCCAGGTCGGCGACAAGGGTACCATCACCGGACCGGACGGTGAATTCAAGGTAGAAGATACCATTCACCTGCGCGGCGGCAAGATCGGACATGTGGGATACGTTGTCAGAGGAATGCTGAAGACCGGCGACAGTGTGACACTCTCGGTCAGCGATGCACTGAGAAAAGCCACTGCGAGAAACCATTCCGCAACCCATCTGTGCCAGAAGGCACTGAAGGAAGTCCTCGGCGCACACGTTGAGCAGAAGGGTTCTTACGTAGATCCGTACAGACTGAGATTCGACTTCTCTCATTTCCAGGCTATGACTGCCGATGAACTGAGACAGGTCGAGGATATGGTCAACCAGAAGATCGAGGAAGCGATCCCGGTCGTGACGGAAGTCATGTCCCTGGATGCGGCCAAGAAGACCGGCGCCATGGCGCTGTTCGGCGAGAAGTACGGAGAAGAGGTCCGTGTCGTCGAGATGGGTGAGTTCTCCAGAGAACTGTGCGGTGGTACGCATGTATCCAACACAGCTGAGATCAAGAACTTCAAGATCCTCTCTGAAGCAGGCGTTGCAGCCGGCGTCAGAAGAATCGAGGCTCTCACGGGTGACAACGTGATCCGTTACTATCGCGAGATGGAGCAGGAAGTCATCGCTGCAGCCTCCATGCTGAAGACCTCCAGAAGTGATATCCTGGAGAAGATCAGCGCTCTGCAGAGCGAACTGAAGGAAGCCCATTCCCAGATCGAATCGCTTAAGAGCGAGAAGGCAAAGAGCGCCATGGGCGATGTCTCGGATAACATCAAGGAGATCGCCGGCGTGAAGTTTGTCGCTTCCAGAATGGAAGGCGTTGATGCAAACGGGCTGCGTGAACTGGGCGACAGCCTGAAGGAAAAGATCGGTGAAGGTGTTATCGTTCTCGCATCCGTGACAGACGGCAAGGTCCAGCTGATGGCGACCGCAACCGACGGAGTCATGAAGAAGGGAGCCCACGCGGGCAATCTGATCAAGGGAATCGCGAAACTGGTCGGAGGCGGCGGTGGCGGACGCCCGAACATGGCGATGGCAGGCGGCAAGGACGCTGCCGGCGTAGACGCGGCTCTCGCCGAGGCAGAGAAGGTGCTGGCAGACCAGATCCGGTAAAAAACTTATTGACGCTGGCTGTTTGTGGGTGATATACTAGTCCACGTGCAGAATTTGACCTGACAGTTGGTGTGCACAATTCACAACTGGAGGGAGGGGAATATCAGGAATGTCAAACATAATCGTTCGAGAAAACGAATCACTGGACAGCGCTCTGCGCCGCTTCAAGAGAAGCTGTGCGAAGGCGGGCATCCAGCAGGAGATTCGCAAGAGAGAGCATTATGAGAAGCCGTCCGTCAGACGCAAGAAGAAGTCTGAGGCTGCTCGTAAGCGCAAGTACAACTGATCTGATCGATCACGACCCCGGTCTATTAGGCCGGGGTCTTTTACTAAGATCATGGGACCCAGAAGAAGGACTCGTACTTATGGGAAAGATCAGGATCTCTCATTACAGCATTCATCTGAGCAGATACGGCCTGGCAGCTGACAGGCCTTTTTCTGCTGCAGTCCTTGCAGACCTGCACAATCGTGTATATCATTCAGACATTGACAGTCTGATGGATGCGATCCGGCATGCAGGGTGTGACCTGGTGCTCAGTGCAGGAGACCTCGTGGTGATGAAGGCGGGACGTTTCTCGACTGACCAGGCACTGGACCTGATCGGGCGTCTGACTGCGGAGTATCCGGTCTATACGGCAAACGGCAATCATGAGACGCGAATGCTGCGCCTGCATCCGGATGAGTATGAACGGTATACCGCGAAATTGCAGGAACTGGGAGCCGTGAATCTGGTCAATGAGGCTCGGAGCATACAGATATGTGGTACCCTGCTGCACATTGCCGGGCTCGAGCTGGAGCGCATGTACTCTTACGCAGAAGGTCGGGAAGAGGCGGGAGGATGCGTTCAATATCCTTCTGGCTCACCATCCCCGGTATTTCAGCGCGTATGCCCAGTGGGGCGCGGACCTTGCGCTTTCCGGGCATCTGCACGGCGGCATCGTACGGCTTCCTCTTGCAGGAGGCGTGATCAGTCCGGATCCGGCGCTGTTTCCGCGCTACGATCACGGACGCTATACTTCAGGACGATCCACCATGATCGTCAGTGCAGGACTTGGTACGCACACGATCAATCTCCGGGTCAATAACCCGGCGGAACTGGTCATGGTTGATTTTTTATAGAAACAGACAGCGGCAGAAAACAGATGGCGATTGAAGTGAAACTGCAGGCATTTGAGGGACCTCTGGACCTTCTCCTGCATCTGATCGATAAGAATAAAGTAAATATCTACGACATCCCGATTGCGCTGATCACGGAACAGTATATGGCATATATCGATGCCATGACGGAAGCGGACGTGCAGATGGATCTCATGAGCGAATTCCTTGTCATGGCTGCGACGCTGTTGGATATCAAGTCAAGGATGCTGCTCCCTGCCGAGAAGGATGAGGAAGGCGAAGAGATCGATCCCAGAGAAGAACTCGTGCGGCAGCTGCTGGAGTACAAGACATATAAGTACATGTCTTATGAACTGCGGGACCGTGAGGCACAGGCTGAGGGTGTTTATTTCCGCAGACAGTCCATTCCTTCCGAAGTCAGGCAGTACAGGGAACCGGTAGATCCGGACAAGGTACTGGAGCAGGCAGGTGTGACACTTCCGGGACTCTACAAGATCTTCCAGGAGGTCATGCGCAGAAGAGAAGATCTGCGCGATCCGATCCGAGCCAATTTCGGAAGGATCGAGAAAGAGCAGATCGATACCGGCAAGACCATGCAGTTCGTGGAGCGGTATATTATGAGCCGCAGACGCTGCACTTTCCGGAAACTGCTGATGCTCCGGAGCGGAAGGATGTATACGGTCGTGACGTTCCTGACGATCCTGGAGCTGATGAAGCGCGGGCGCATCTATGTGGTGCAGGATGAGAACTTCGGCGAGATCGAGATCGAGGCAAATGACCGGTCGCAGTGGACCGAAGATGAAGAGGATTATATCAGTGAGTGGGCGGAAGATTCCGATTCCGCTCCGCAGTGAGGCATAACAGATGGCACAGCTTAAACTGGAACCGAGAAACGGAGAACTGACCACGGTTGAGGAGACTCCGGACCAGCTGCCGGGGGATATCACAGCCCTGAAGGCGGCGGTGGAGGCAGTCCTGTTTACCATGGGTGATTCCGTGGATATCGATACTCTTGCGGGTGTTCTGAACCTGAAACACGCAGACGCGCAGACGGTCGTGGACCGGCTCTGTGAGGATTATGAATCACAGGAGCGGGGCATCCGGATCATCCGGCTGGAAGACAGATACCAGCTTGCGACGAAGAAGGAACTCTATCCCGTGCTGATCCGAATGGCGAGGCAGCCTCAGAAGATCAGCCTTACGGATGTAGTGCTGGAGACGCTCTCTATCATCGCCTACAAACAGCCTGTGACAAGGATCGAGATCGAGAGGATCCGCGGGGTGAAATGTGACCATGCGATCAACCGCCTGATCGAGTACGGACTGATCCGGGAGGTGGGCAGGCTGGATGCTCCGGGACGCCCGATCCTGTTCGGCACGACAGAGGAATTCCTGCGCCATTTCGGCACGGATTCCCTGGATGAACTGCCCCGCATCAACCCCGTGAAGGTGGAGGATTTCAAGGCGGAAGCAGAGGAAGAAGCGAAACTGAAACTTGAGGTGTAACCAGGGATGCCGGAGAGGGGTGGTGATACGATGCAGGAACTGTACAGAAAACTGGATGAACTGAACTATGACAGGGATAATGAGCTGGTCACGGTCATCCGGGGAGCACAGACTGGGACAAAGATGCTTCTGACAGACGGGAAGGTGGTATGGCCGTCTGATCCGGAGAAATGCCCGGATATGGATGCACTGCCGCAGGATGCTGTCTACAGGGAGAAACTCGGACATATCCAGACGCTTGTCGTATGCGGAGCCGGGACGGTCGGACTGTGTGTGATACGGCTGGGGAAGTTCCTGGGATGGAGAGTCGTGTCCGTGGAAGACCGCGAAGAGTTTGCGAAGCAGGCAGAGGCTGCAGGTTCCGATGAAGTGCTCTGCGGGGAATTCTCCGGTATCCTCTCTGGGATCGCATATGACAGTGATACCTTCTTTGTCGTTGTGACACGTGAGCACAGCTACGATATGGCATGCCTCGGGGAGATCCTGAAACATCCCTTCGGATACCTCGGAATGATGGGAAGCCATAAGCGGACGGCGAAAATGAGAAGGTCACTGACACAGGAAGGCTGGCCGCAGGATCTGATCGACCGGCTGCATGCGCCGATCGGGCTTTCCATAGAAGCGCAGACACCCGAGGAGATCGCCGTCTCCATCGCTGCTGAGATGATCCTGGAGAAGGAAAGAAGGACAGACCGATATCATTTTCCGGATGACATCCTGACGAAGGTCAGGGAGGTGCTGCAGATGCAGGAAGAGGATCCTGCCGCGCATGCGGTTCTTGCCACGATTACCCGTCAGGTCGGTTCGACACCCAGAAAGGCCGGTGCACGGATGCTGGTTCTGCCGGACGGAAGCATTATCGGGACGATCGGCGGGGGTTCCATGGAAGCGGAGGTGATCCGCAGATCTGTGGAGGGACTCCTGGATCCGGCATCCTATATCCCGTCCCTTCTGACGGTGGATCTCACCGGACGCTCAGGAGCCTGGGCGGATATGGACTGCGGGGGGATCACGGACGTATTCATGGAGCTGATATAAAGACACCTGTCCCGGTGGGCAGCGTGTTTTTCATGTGCCCGCAGAACTCGAAAAAGGCAGGAGGCCGTCTTGTAAGCTGTAACTGTAGGAGTGCAAAGAAATCTTAAGAATTAATTTATGTTATTGCGGACTGCTTACTTTTATAATGTTTATATAAGTGGGCAGTTCGTTTTGCTGGATGATTCGTGTTGGTTGATGCCATGGGCTGCCGAAGAGATTCCGCTGAGGGGCGGAAGATATCTGCTTTATTCGCAAGGAAGGGGAATGAGGGTATGAAGCATCAGGTATGGAAACGGTTTGCAGCTATGGCACTGACCTGTCTGGTCATGGCCAGTTCATTTGCAGGAGCTGCAAGCGCTGCGCCAAAGGATGAGAAATGGGCGGAGAGAGCTGCATATGCTGCTAAGAAAGCAGGTACTGAGCAGGTCAAGACGAGCCAGTGGACTGCTAGGGTGACGGAATCTGTAAAGGGAACAACAGTCCGGAATCTGAGGAATCCATCGGATCCTCTGATTGGCAAAACCGCTGAAACTAAGATTAGTAAGGGGACAACGGTTACGGTCATCCAGAGAGATTACCATGCGGAGGCAGGCGTCAGCCAGTGCATGCTGAGCAGCGGCGGACAGATTTATATCAAGAATGCGTATCTGGAGTTCCTGACCCCGATCTGCACAGGCAGATATGGTGACTACAGCAAGCAGACGATTCTTGGTTTTGTCAATAATCA
>OMSN01000061.1 GCA_900313765.1 uncultured Eubacteriales bacterium | reverse complement strand
CCGGACAGATCATACAGAAGAACGACACCCAGAAGAAACAGGCCGCTCCCCACCAGGTTCATGATCATGTACCGGACTGCAGCCAGTGTGGTCCTTCCAATCTCACGTACGATCAGGATGCCGCAGCTGGTCAGCGTCAGGATCTCCAGGAACACATATCCCGTGAAGATGTCATTGGTCCATGTCATCGCCATGAGAGCCGCAGTCAGCAGATTCAGCAGGCTGAAATACAGATTCTGCTTGCTCTCATCGATATCTTTGTGTAAAAAATGATACCCCGCCAGTATGCTGCACAGCAGCACGATCAGAAACAGCAACGCGATCATCGACTCCAGGATGCCGGCACGTATCTCATTCCCCCAGGGAGCAGGGAACTCTCCCATGGAGTAGGTGAATGCCTTCCCGGTCCGGATCACATAGCTCAGCACACAGCTGACCATTACGATCAGTACCGACTCATATGCAATTGTATAATTCCGCGCACTGCGTGCAGACAGCATCATGCACAGCACTCCCGAGAAGAGGCTCAGCACAACTGTAAACAGCGGAAAATTCCAGATCACATTCATTTATCTGTCTTCCTTCTCATGCCTGGACAGCATATAGATCGCATCCAGATCCAGTGTATGATAGCGCTTATACAGACGCACGGTAAGCGAGAGCATGACTGCAGTTACGGACACAGAGACAACGATCCCGGTCAGCACCAGACCGGCCGGTACAGGATTGATATAAGCAGACACCTCCTGCACACCGTTCTCAATGATCGGTGCCCTGCGTCCGCGTATATAGCCCATGGATGCAAGGAGCAGAAAAGTTCCGGTGTCCATGATATTCATTCCGATCAGCTTCTTGATCAGATTCCTGTGAAAAAGCAGCGTGGAAAAACCAATCGCAAACAGAATGATCGCCGCCGCTTCCTCATAGTGCTCCAGCAGATTAGATATCATAACTGTCCTCCTACACTTCCCCTGCGGAACAGGCTGTAGAATCCGAACATCGTACATCCGACCACGCACCCGACCGCTATATCCAGCGGAAGGATCATGCCGCCGGAGAAGATTGCGCCGGGAGTTCCTTTCGGAATATGCGCATCCAGACCGTTCGCTCCCATAAAAAACACATAGCCTTTTGCAAAGCTGTAGAAAGCAAGCGACACAAACGTAACGATGTTGCTGACTTTCAGGGAGAACAGCCTGTCAACCTTGTCGAAACCGAATGCGGTGGAAAACAGGATCAGTCCCGCACCCAGGACTGCGCCGCCGGAGAAGCCTCCTCCGGGCGAGTTCTGCCCGTTCAGTATGATATAGATTCCATAGAGCAGTACGCAGGGTATGATGACAGCACATACCAGGCGAAGGATCGGATCCCCCGACAGGTCAAAATAGCTGTCCGTTCGTACCGTATAATAATCTTCATATCCGGTCATCTGGTTCTTCGTGTCGATCCGAAGCAGGATCAGGACACATACCAGTGCCGTGAACAGCACGTGGGATTCACCCAGTGTATCAAATGCCCTGTAATCCAGGATCATACCCGATACGATATTGACAGCACCGGTCTCCTGGAGTCCTTCCTCCACATACCGGCTGACCACTTCCTTAGTTCTGGGATTCTCCTCCCCATATCTTGGCATGAGGCTGATCGTATACAGCAGGACGAGGGTCAGGGCTACGCAGGAGATCAAAGCAACCGCCAGATACAGCCTGCGGAATCTTGAACGGCTGCGTCCGATTGCTTCCAGCACATCCGGACGGTTCTTGTATTCCTCTTCAACAGAGCGTGTGATCTTCTTCAGTTCACTGCGCGTCATGTCCGGGCTTTCCACATTCTCCGCCATACGGTCCATCACATCCTGCTCACCGTACAGCCAGGGCAGAAATCTATTCTTCATCTTCCTGTCCTCCTCTTACGCCCTTTTCTGTTGTCGCTCTTTCTGATCTTTCCGGTCTGTTCTTCCCGGATCTGTTTCTCTTCCTTCCGGTCAGCAGGGTCCACGTCGCTCTCGCGCCGGATCTTCTTCAGCGTCACCAGAAACAGGGTTCCGCTGATACCGGCTCCAACTGCCGCCTCGGTGATTCCCAGGTCCGGACTCTCCATCAGGATCCATACCAGTGACATCATGAAACTGTACGCCATGAATATGATCACCGCCTGGAGCAGATTGCCGGTCAGGTTCACAGCGACCGCGCAGACGATCAGGAGAATCAGGAGAATGATCGTCACTATCTCTCTAAGCTCCATTATCTCATCCCTTTCTTACTGTCAACCGTACCGCTTTCATCCGATACGATCCGGACATGACGCCTGATAAACGGATTCGTATTGATCTCGATCGTACTCAGGAAATGAGTACTGACAGGAGACGTCAGCCACATGAACAGGATCAGAAGCAGCAGTTTCAGGCTGGCAAGATTCAGGCCGGATGCCACGATCATGGCTATCACCACACATCCCAGTCCGAGAGAATCACCTATACCCGAAGCATGCATGCGGTTCATGACAAACCCGAACCTGAGCACGCCGACGGTCGCCATAATAAACGCGATAATACCGCACATGAGGATCGCCGCGACGATCCAGAAACGGATCCACTCACCCATGCGTTCCTCCTTTCTGCAGTCCGGATACCACAGTATCCTCTGCACTCAGGGCTGCAGACTCACCTGCTGCCTGCGTTTTTGCTTCATCCCTGCTCTTCTGCGTCGGGCTGCCTTCCGGATCCCCTCCGGTAAGATTCTCTCTGACGTCCTGCTTCGGATCTTTTCTCCGGATATAGACAGACGCGAGAATAAGTACAGTCAGGAAGCTGAGCATCGCATAGATAAGCGCAATGTCCGTCAGATAATCTTCCTTCAGCATCTGCGACAGGATCGCAATGGAACAGATCACAAGGGTCCCGATCATATTGATGCACAGGATACGGTCCGTAATCCTGGGGCCGATAATGCTCCTTACCAGGATGATCCCGATCAGGATGGCAAGCACGGTCAGCGCACCTGTAAACAGATACTGATACGCCATGTCAACTGTCATTGTGCCCTCCTTCCCATATGCACTTTCTCCAGAAGTCTTACAAAAGAAGACGAGTCAAGTCCCTCTCCAAGAGCCGGTACCAGGCAGTGAATTCTGAAATGATTCCCGCTCTGCTCCACCGTATAGGTTCCAGGGGTAAGCGTGATGGAATTGGCAAGGACTGCATTCTGGAACATCGTATGGAACCGGGAGTCAAACTCAACCAGCACCGGATCCGGATGCTTCTTCGGATTCACGATGACGGATGAAACCTGCAGGGCTGCTTTGATGATCTCAATGACAAGATTCCCAAGATAGACCACCGCCCAGGGCAGATTTCTCCAGATCAATCCCTCCAGATACAGGGAATAATTAAATGCATATTTTGCAAACATAAAAATAACGGCGGCGATTATGATTCCCAGGAACACAAGCTCCGTAGTCACGCGGCCGTTAAAGATGATCCATAGCAAAAAGAAAAAAATAAGCATGGTTCTGACCCTTTTCAAACTATGATTCTTACCGACTGAGTGTAGCACTTGTCGTATAATATTTCAACTCAGCCCCGCCCATAGCGCACTCTCTCATATTCATCATGAAGAGAATGTATGTCTTCAGACTCCGGAATATGGGCAAGCTCCTCCATCTCGGAAGGTGTCTCGCTGATCCCCGGGGCCTGTTTTCGATAAGTAAGGATCAGCCTGCGGTAGCGCCTCCGGACCCCCGAGAGGGAAGTGAACGGACGCATGGAAGGAGTCCTGATGCGGAAATGTTCGTCGATCCCTTCAGCAAAATGTGTCTTCTTCTCCTCTTTCTCAATGCCGGAGAACTTCTTCGCAGCATACAGGATCAGATGAACCAGAAACCAGATAAAGAGTACGATACAGATGACCGTAACAGCATTTTCAATAAACAGAAGAAGCCTCACTACCCACTGCGGCGGGGCGGCGCCTTCTTCCGCGCCAGCCATCTGCATGAGTTCCTCCATCATGAACTGCTGCTGCATGAAGCTCTCCTGGATCCTGCTCTCATCGACAGGAATCTGAAATGAAGGAAGGTTAATGAACTGTCTCCCGCCCGCAGTCAGCATGGAGACGGCAGCCAGTACAGATGCAGGCAGAAGGATCGCAGGGATCAGTCTGTTATGAAGTTTTCGAATCCGCTGTGCGGGCACACCTCTTACGTGTTTCCTGTTTTCCAGATACTGCGCTCTTCCCCGCAGGAGCAGCCATGGACAGAACAGGAAGAAATACAGGATCCCGCCTGCAAGGGCGGCATTGCCAAGTCCTGCACTGTGCACGAACAGGGAAATTGCATAGACTCCCGCAAAACTCACAAACACAGCCCAGCCCGGTCCGGGGAGGAACCTGCTGTCCCCCGTCCAGGACAGATCCGCCTCCCTCTTTGAACGGATACGGCTGTTCTCGTTGTAGCGCATCGACATCGCATCCAGAAAAATGAGAAGCAGGATCACCACATCGGCAGCAAGGTCCGTTCCCTGCGCCGACAGTCCCGTTGCCTTCCCCCAGTAATAGGAAGCAGCCAGACTCCCTGCCATCAGCAGCAGACAGGTCAGAAGGAAGATAGGGAACCGGGAGATTCTGGATTCTGCAAGATAGATCAGGCCGCAGGGAATCGCAAGAAGAAGGCCTGACAGATAAGCACCCACCAGCCTGCTGTCCGCTGCAGCGGCACTGGATGCCTCCATCCCGCCGATCGGGACCAGAGCAAGCATAGGGATCAGAAGAGCAAGCGGCACGATCAGATGCAGCCGCCTGACACTCTCCGTATATCCTTGTGCAAAGACATCGCTCTCTCCGGCTGTCCGGTCTGCGGATGTCTTTGGTGTGTCTTTCTTATCCATAAACCGCTTCTCTCCTGTCAGGCCAGGTCCGATTACCGTTTCTCTTTCTCAGTGCGTATCGGAGAACGGGAGAATAAACAGATCCCCCTCCGTTTCCTGCCCTCTGTTCCCGGCTGATCTTACACAGGGCACAAAGATCCCGCTTCCATGTCCATCCAGTACCCGGTGCATACGCTCGCGCAGGAGCGGCGTATCCGTTCCGCTGAAGAACACATACACTTCAGCCCTGCTCCTCCATCTTCCTTCAGAGGCGATCCGTTCCAGCATATCCGCATATCCGGTCACCTGGGACAAAGCCCTGTCCGATGCCAGGAATTCCTCCATCCCGGTCAGCGCATCTCCTCCCCGCCCAATCCGGAACTCCGAATAGGGCAGGTCCTCTGCAGACGAAACATTGGCCACTAAGGACACAGACTCCAGCCTCCCTGCCAGATCCCTTGCCAGGGAAGCAGCTCCTGCGATCGCCAGTTCCCTCAGATCCTCGGAGAACCGGATATTCACATCAGCTGAAACATCCAGAAAAATGCACACATTCAGAGAGGTCACGGAAGCATAGGTATTGACCATCAGTTCCCCGGTCTTTGCAGACGCCTTCCAGTTGATCGTCTTCATCGGATCCTGCATCGTATACTGCCGGATTGACGCAAATACGAGAGGATCTTCATACATCCGCCGCATGCTCTCCCGCTCCCCAAGGATTGCATCCAGCATCCGGATGACAGCCCCGCAGTCCACCTGTCTGGCATAGACATACATCCCATTCACATGATCTGCCGGCGGCGTTTCTATCCAGTGCTCATGCCTGAAGAAATAAGAAGGAGCATGGATACTCAGCTGATCCGGTCTGTAATATCCACGCTTCAAGCCACGCACCTGATAATGGCGGACGATCCGCTCCATCCCTTCTACCGCGAACAGGTCCCTCTTATAGACATAGTCACTTTCCTGTATATTCTCGGCATCCGTAAACACCAGTCCCATCGGAATCCGAAAACCGATCTCGACAATGGGAACGGACTGCTTCTTCCGGTTCTCGATCTCCTCTGTCAGTTCACCGCACTCATTTGCATAGATATGCGGCTGTGAAAATAAGACACGAACAGACAGCGCCCTGGACCATGTCCGCGAATAGATATAACTGCTCAGCAGAAGCAGCACAGCCGCTCCACCCAGAAACACAGCAATCATCCCTCGTCACTGTCTCCTTCTTCTCATCTTCTCCAGTCTTCTGTGGGTACTTCAACAGCGGACACCGCAGCCCTTACACGCTCCTCCTTCTCCTTTTCTGAAGAGTGGCCGCCTGCAAGGCAGCGATGCACCAGGACCGGGAATGTCACTGCCCGGATGTCCTCCGGTACCACGAACTCTCTTCCATTCAACAGCGCATAACCCTGCGCCGCGCGAACCAGCGCCAGAGTACCCCTCGGGCTGACCCCCTGCGCTCCCAAGACACCAGCCCCGCTCCTGGTCCTCTGTACCAGTGAAACGATATAACTGCGCAGGTCATCATGGACATAGACCCGTCTGCAGTCTTCACGCACCTGAAGGATCTCATCAGCAGATACCACCGCTTCCAGATGCTCCAGCGGCTGGTCTTCGATGAACCGGTCGATCATACGGATCTCCTCATCCTGCGCCATGGCTCCCATACGGATCTTCATCAGAAAACGGTCCAGCTGCGCCTCCGGAAGCGGGAAAGTCCCCAGCGTCTCCACAGGGTTCTGTGTTGCCACGACAAAGAACGGCTCTTCCAGTTTCCTGGTCTCACCATCTACCGTGACCTGCCCTTCTGCCATACACTCAAGCAGAGCTGACTGTGTCCTGGGCGTCGCACGGTTGATCTCATCCGCCAGCAGGATATTTGAAAAGACAGGTCCCTCTCTGAATATGAACCTTCCTTGCTCCTGGTTGTAATAATTCAGCCCTGTCACATCGCTCGGAAGAAGATCCGGCGTAAACTGGATCCTGGAAAATGCAAGACCGGATGAGAAGGCCAGGCTCTTTGCCATGACCGTCTTGCCGGTCCCGGGCACATCCTCGATCAGCACATGTCCGCCCGCGGCAAAAGATGCAAGGAGCAGACGGACTGTATCATCCCTTCCGATCATCACTTTTGCTATATTTTTCTGAAGTCTCTGAAGCACCTCAGCGCTCTGTACCATTCCCATTCGACTTTCCTCTTAATTATTCCGGCTCTCTGCCTCAGTCTGGACCAAGTCATCTTCGACCGGCGTCACGCCGGACAGAATGTATGCGAACCCTTCCTTCACATACGGAAGATAGAAGGAAGAACTGTGTTCTCCGTTGTCGATCTCAAACACATGCGGAATACGCATTTTGTCCAGATACTTCTCCAGCAGCATGTGCTCGATATCAAATGTATACATGTCATGGTTTCCGCAGATCATGAAGATCTTGAACTGAGACAGCTGCTCTGCATCCATCCGCAGAAGCTTCACCATGCTGCCGGAATAGTTCAGCGCACCATAGATGTCAAACACACCCGAATACAGTTCCGGATGATCGACAGCATTCAGCCATGCTCCGCCTCCGCCCATGGACTCTCCGGCAAGAAATCTGTGATCACGATCCGGAACCGTCCGGAGCGTTCTGTCCACCTCCGCAACCAGATCCTCATTCAGCATGGACGCATATGGTCCCGTCCACCAGCTTGCCTTCTGGGAATGACCGTCATTCGGAAAGATCACGATACAGGGCGGGATCTGACCTGAGGCAATCCCCTCATCCAGAATCTCCGGAACGCCGGCAATCTCGAAAGACTTGCCCGTGGAGCCATATCCATGCAGCATATAAACTACAGGATATCGGACGGAAGACTCATAGTACCCCTCCGGCAGGAAGACCCGGTATTCGATCTCCTGATCCCGAAGGGACTGTGATGTAAATGAAGTGACGTAGAATCTCTCATGCGCTGCTGCAGGATCATCATTATCCGCTCTCACGGTCTCGATCCGGATCGGACCAGCATACCATCCTCCCGCACCGCTTCCGTTGCACATACGCACCGCAATGGTATTGGTCCCTTCCAGAAGCAGATCATCCGGAATCTTATAGATGCGTTCCACATCCCATGGATTCGAGCGGTCATAAGCACCGCCTTCGTCCTTGATGCCGCACGAACCGACACGGACACCATTGATATAGATCTCATCCGCTTCATCGATCATCCCGGCATCAATCTGCAGACCGGTTCTGTCAAACTCTGCAGGCACATCAAA
>OMSN01000015.1 GCA_900313765.1 uncultured Eubacteriales bacterium | reverse complement strand
CATGATCTGGGTCAGTCTCGACAAGCAGAGGGTCTATGTTTTTAAGGGCAGGAACCGGAACTGGAGTCTGCTTAAGAGATTCAAGACATCGACCGGCATGGCGGAGTATCCGACCCTGGATCAGTCGTTCAAATCGAAATATAAGATCCAGAAGAAGGCGCTGGAGGTCAATGGACTGTACTGGTACTGTTTCGTACATGGCAGCGGCTTCCATAAGTTCCCGGGCCCGGGTGCAAGCCAGGCACTCGGAATCCAGCCGGTCTCTCACAGCTGCATACGTCTGAGACAAAAGCATGCGCAGTATATTTTCAAAAAAATACCGCTGGACACCCGGGTATTTATCTGGTAAAAGGCATGAATCGTAGCAAAGGCAGGCCCTTTTGGGCTTGCCTTTTTTGCGTGAATCACGTACTATATTATGTGGCGATTTTTGATTTCTAATTGATGGAGGTCTTAGTATGAGCAATACAGCACAGAGCAAGGCAGCTGATCGGATCGCTGCACTGCTTGATGACAACAGTTTCGTTGAAATCGGCTCACTTGTGACTGCAAGAAGCACTGATTTCAACCTGTCAGACGAGAAGGCTCCTTCAGACGGTGTCATTACCGGATACGGTCTGATCGATGACAGCCTGGTCTACGTCTACAGTCAGGACGCATCGGTTCTTGGCGGAAGCATCGGCGAGATGCATGCAAGAAAGATCGCACGTCTGTATGACCTGGCCATGAAGATGGGAGCACCGGTGATCGGACTTCTCGACAGTGCCGGAATGAGGCTTCAGGAGTCCACGGACGCTCTGAACGCATTCGGCGCTCTGTACAGGAAGATGGCCCTTGCCAGCGGCGTGATCCCGCAGATCACAGCAGTCCTGGGCAATTGCGGCGGCGGTCTTGCCGTTGCGGCTGGCCTGAGCGATTTCGTATTCATGGAGGGAAGCAAGGCGAAGCTGTTTGTGAACTCCCCAAATGCGCTCGCAGGCAACAAGGAAGAAGACACTGCATCCGCACAGTTCCAGAGTGAAATGAGCGGACTGGTGGACTTTGTAGGAACCGAAGAGGATATCCTGGCGCAGGTTCGTACCCTGGGCTCCATCCTTCCGGCAAACAATGCCGACGAAGCTCCGGTGACCGAGGCAGGCGATGACCTGAACAGAGTATGTGAAGGTCTTGAGGGAGCTGCAGGGGATACTTCCATCCTGCTCAGCCAGATCTCGGACGGCAACCTTTTCTGCGAAGTAAAGGCTGCTGCTGCGAAGGAGATGGTCACAGGCTTCATCAAACTGAACGGCACCACCGTCGGCGCAGTTGCGAACCGTACGGAAGTCTACAATGCAGAGGGCGAGAAGGAAGCTGATTTCCAGCCGCAGCTGTCTGCAAAGGGATGCGAGAAGGCAGCAAAGTTCGTAGAATTCTGCGACGCATTCGATATCCCCGTACTGACCCTGACCAATGCAACCGGATTCCGCGCAGACAAGCACAATGAGTTCCGCATTGCCAAGGCAGCAGCCCGTCTTACCGCAGCACTTGCGGAAGCGACTGTCCCGAAGGTCAATGTGATCGTCGGCAAGGCGTTTGGATCTGCATACACGATCATGAACAGCCAGGCACTCGGCGCAGACCTGACCTTTGCATGGGAAGATGCCCAGATCGGCATGATGGATGCAAAACTGGCAGCCGGCATCATGTATGACGGCAAGGATGCTGACACGCTTGCAGCGAAGGCGGCAGAGTACGCACAGCTTCAGCAGAGCGTTACCGCGGCAGCTGAGCGCGGATATGTAGATACGGTCATCAAGGCGGAGGATACCCGCAAGATGGTGATCGGCGCATTTGAGATGCTGTATACCAAGGCTGAGGAGCGTCCTGACAAGAAGCACGGAACGGTTTGAGTGAGGTGACATGCAGATGAGAAAGAAAATATACGCGATTCTGCTCGCCACAGCGCTCGCAGGCTCACTCGCGTCCGGATGCATGACAGCGTTTGCATCGGAGACAGAGGCAGCTGTAAGCGCTACCGAAGCGGAAGAGGCCCTTCAGGCAAATGAGACCGAGGCGGAGACTGAAGCGAAGCCTGCAGGCCTTGAGCCGAAGGAAACAACCGGCGAGCCCGGCTGGGAAGCACAGTATCCCACGATCGAGGCTCAGGTGGAGCAGCAGCTGACGGCGCTGTCCCAGATGAGCAAAGAAGAGATTGAGAAACTTATCACTTCCTACAACAGACAG
Source organism: uncultured Eubacteriales bacterium (assembly GCA_900313765.1). Taxonomy (GTDB): domain Bacteria; phylum Bacillota; class Clostridia; order Lachnospirales; family Lachnospiraceae; genus Porcincola. Next base: position 12,921 of record OMSN01000015.1, on the reverse strand, counting down.
ATCAATCTTGGCGTGAGGGACATCGGGAATTCCATGAAGGATTCCTCCACGCTGCATCCGATTGATGATGCCACTATGGCCACAGTCAAGATGCTCCGCAACTGGTATTCCATGATGGATTCCTGCGGGGAGTTCCAGGGAGTGGAAGAGTACACTGCTGATAATACGGGCAATGTTATAACGCTGAACCTTTTGACAAAATATGCGCAGGCTGTGAAAGACAAGGCGACGGTCAATGTGAAGTTCACATATGATATGAACCAGAACGTTACTCTCATGAGTTGGGAACTGACGGATTCCTTCCAGACTTCCATCAAGAGAGCCGGCCTGAACACGGTGATCGGTATCGGAACCGTATTCATCGTTCTTCTGTTCCTGTCCTTCATTATCGGACAGATCCACTGGATCCCGGATATTCTGGAAGGCAGAAAGAAGAGTGAAGAAGCAGCGAGAGCGGCAGCGCCTGCTCCTGCTCCGGCCCCTGTCGTGCAGGAGGTTGTTGAGGAAGCGGCTCCGGAAGAAACAGATGACCTCGAACTGGTGGCAGTCATTACCGCTGCGATCGCGGCAAGCGAGCAGGCTCCGGCAGACGGATTCGTAGTTCGTTCGATCCGCAGAAGAGGCAGAAAGAGCAACTGGAGAGCCTGAGAGGCTCTGCAAGAGAACCGCTGCCTGTCAGCGGAACTGATCATATCTACATAAAGGAGAATGTTTAAAATGAAGAACTTTACCATCACCGTTAACGGCAATGTCTATGATGTCACTGTAGAAGAAGGCGGCGCAGGCGCAGCAGCTCCGGCAGCAGCAGCTCCGAAGGCAGCGCCCAAGGCAGCTCCGAAGGCAGCAGCTCCGGCTCCGAAGGCAGCAGCCCCGGCAGCAGGCGCAGGCGCAGTCAAGGTTACGGCTTCCGTACCGGGCAAAGTATTCAAACTCAACGCAACAGCAGGTCAGTCCCTGAAGGCAGGCGATCCGATCGTGACCCTTGAAGCAATGAAGATGGAGATTCCGGTTGTCGCTCCGCAGGACGGCACCATCGCTTCCATTGATGTTGCAGCAGGCGATGCAGTTGAGAGCGGACAGGTTCTTGCTACCATGAACTAAGCGAACCGAACCCTTAAGACCTGACGTTAGGAGGTTATTCAATGGAATACGTTGCAAATACATTGTCAAATCTTCTGCATCAGACCGCGTTCCTGAACCTGACCTGGGGCAACTATGTAATGATGCTCGTCGCCTTTGTATTTCTGTATCTGGCGATCAGACATGATTTCGAACCGCTCCTGCTGGTACCGATCGCGTTCGGTATGCTGCTGGTTAACATCTACCCGGATATCATCACAGATCTGTCGACGGATATCCTCGGTGTGGAACATGCCGGCGGACTGATGCACTATTTCTACATTCTGGATGAAGCCGCGATTCTTCCGTCCCTGATCTTCATGGGCGTCGGAGCGATGACCGACTTCGGACCGCTGATCGCCAACCCGATCTCATTTGTAATGGGTGCGGCGGCTCAGCTTGGTATCTATATCGCTTACTTCCTGGCGATCGCATTCGGCTTCAACGGCAAGGCTGCGGCTGCGATCTCCATCATCGGCGGCGCGGACGGCCCGACCTCCATCTTCCTTGCAGGTAAGCTTGGACAGACGACTCTTATGGGACCGATCGCAGTGGCTGCATATTCTTATATGTCGCTGGTTCCGATCATCCAGCCTCCGATCATGAAACTGTTTACTTCCGAGAAGGACAGAAAGATCAAGATGGAGCAGCTTCGCCCTGTTACACAGCTTGAGAAGATCCTGTTCCCGATCATCATCACGGTTATTGTCTGCATGATCCTTCCGACAACAGCACCGCTGGTTGGTATGCTGATGCTCGGCAATCTGTTCCGTGAGTGCGGCGTTACCCGCCAGCTTACCGAGACAGCTTCGAATGCACTGATGTATATCGTGGTTATCCTGCTTGGTACTTCCGTTGGTGCATCCACTTCTGCAGAGGCATTCCTGAATGTCCAGACGCTGAAGATCGTTGTACTTGGTCTGGTTGCATTTGCCTTTGGTACAATGGGAGGTGTGCTGCTGGGTCAGCTGATGAAAGTACTGACCGGAGGAAAGATCAATCCGCTGATTGGCTCGGCAGGCGTGTCCGCTGTTCCGATGGCGGCGCGCGTCTCACAGAAAGTCGGTGCGCAGGCGGATCCGACCAACTTCCTTCTGATGCATGCGATGGGTCCGAACGTCGCAGGTGTTATCGGTACCGCTGTTGCAGCCGGTACATTCATGGCAATCTATGGTGTCTGACCGGCTGAGGAACTGCAGACAGACCACTCTGACAGTTTTCACAGGACAGACCTGAACTATTATCAGGAAAGGATATAAGACAATGGCAGCAGAAAAAAAGCCGATTAAAATAACAGAAACCGTGCTGCGTGACGCGCATCAGTCCCTGATCGCGACACGTATGCCGACTGAGGAGATGCTTCCGATCATCGACAAGATGGATCAGGTCGGATATCACTCTGTAGAGTGCTGGGGCGGTGCTACCTTCGATGCAGCGCTTCGTTTCCTGAAGGAAGACCCGTGGATCAGACTGAGAAAGCTGCGTGACGGATTCAAGAACACGAAGCTGCAGATGCTTTTCCGCGGACAGAACATCCTTGGATACAAGCCGTATGCAGATGACGTTGTAGAGTACTTCGTCCAGAAGTCAATCGCAAACGGCATCGACATCATCAGAATCTTTGACTGCTTCAATGACCTGAGAAACCTTGAGACCTGCGTCAAGGCAGCGAATAAGGAGAAGGGCCATGCCCAGATCGCACTGTCCTACACGCTCGGCGATGCCTATACGCTGGATTACTGGGTTGATATCTCCAAGAGAATCCAGGATATGGGTGCAGACTCCATCTGTATCAAGGATATGGCCGGCCTGCTTCTTCCCTACACGGCTACCGAGCTGATCGCAGCCATGAAGGATGCTGTGGATCTTCCGATCCAGCTTCACACTCACTATACTTCCGGCGCGGCTTCCATGACTTACCTCAAGGCAGTTGAAGCGGGCGTGGATGTGATTGACTGTGCAATGAGCCCGTTCGCGCTGGGTACCTCCCAGCCGGCGACGGAGGTTATGGTCAAGACCTTCGAGGGAACTCCGTATGATTCCGGTCTGGATATGAAGCTTCTGGAACAGATTGCGGATTATTTCCGTCCGTACAGAGACGAGTGCCTGGAGAGCGGCCTGCTGAACCCGAAGAACATGGGCGTCAACATCAAGACGCTGGTCTATCAGGTACCGGGCGGCATGCTTTCGAACCTGACCTCGCAGCTTGACAAGCTCGGCGCAGCTGACAAGTACTATGAAGTGCTTGAAGAAGTTCCGAACGTACGTAAGGATCTCGGTGAACCGCCTCTGGTTACCCCGTCCTCACAGATCGTCGGTACCCAGGCTGTTATGAATATCATCGCAGGCGAGCGCTACAAGATGGTCCCGCAGGAGACCAAGGATGTGCTGAGCGGCAAGTACGGCCAGACCGTTAAGCCGTTCAACAAGGAAGTCCAGAAGAAGTGCATCGGCGATGCCAAGGTCATCACCTATCGTCCGGCGGACGATATCGAGCCGATGCTTCCCGGATACGAGAAAGAGATCGCGCAGTATAAGGAGATGGACGAAGACGTCCTTACCTATGCACTGTTCCCGCAGGTTGCGATCGATTACTTCAAGTATCGTCAGGCGCAGGAAACCGGCGTGGATCCCGCTGCCGGTGATACCGCCAACAAGGCATATCCTGTATAATGCCTGCTGAAACGCAATAAGAGCATCATCCGGCCCGGAGAATCCTGTTCTCCGGGCCGTTTTATACAGGTTGACATCTAACTCTGGTTTCCTTATACTAACTGTAAATGAGTTACAGGAAACGGGTCGTGGATATGGTTCGACCCGGTCAGTAAAGGGGAAGGTGAATCAGTATGGCAGCAACAGAATCTGCTGAGAATTATCTGGAGGCGATCCTTGTTCTCAGTCAGGAGAAACCGGTGGTAAGAAGTGTTGACGTGTCCAATCATACAGGATTCCGCAAGTCAAGCATCTCCATCGCAATGAAGAACCTGAAGGCGGAAGGGTTTATCACCATCAGTCCGGAAGGATACATCTATCTGACAGACAGCGGCATGAAGATCGCATCGATGATCTATGAACGCCACCAGGTCCTGTCGCAGTGGTTCATTCGTCTGGGCGTTGATGAGAAGACTGCGGTGGATGATGCCTGCAGGATTGAACATGATATCAGTGAAGAGAGTTTTGAAGCAATCAAAAAATACATTACATCACATTCATGAATCGTACAGTTGATAAAGTTCAGGATGGAAAGAAGAGATATACCGAGGTCGATATTGCGAGAGGCGTCGGTATTCTTTTTGTTGTTCTGGGACATGCGATCAAGCAGACACAGGTGTCTGCCGGCTGGATCCGTGTTCTGACCTATATTATTTACAGTTTTCACATGCCTCTGTTTTTCTGCCTGTCAGGCTTTGTTTCATCCCGTATCCTGACCATGGACAGAAAACAGCGGCAGCATTTTATTGCAGACAGGGCATGGAGGCTGCTGGTTCCCTATTTTGTGATCGGACTGCTGTACATTCCGGTCAAGCTGAAGTTCAGCGCCTCGGCGGTCAAGCCGTTTACCACAGCGGATATTCCGAAGCTTTTGATCGGGCAGAATCCGAATGTGTCCCTGTGGTTCCTGTTTGTGCTGTTTATTATCGAGGCAGCCTGCGCCCTGGTGCTGAATACCTATAACTTCCGGTCTGTCTGGTATGGGAGCTTCTTCCTCAGCGTTGCCATCTACTGGCTGAACCTGGATGTCCGGACCCTGAAGTATCTGTTCTTCTTCCTTGCCGGGATATGGGTCAGGCTGAAGTTTGAAGACTGCAGAAAGGATGGGATCGAAGACGCGATGGGAGGCCAGGTGCTTCTGGCTTTTCTGGCACTGGTCACATACATCGCCGCTGTCGTGTTTCTGTACCGGACCACGATTACCGTAACCATGATGCTGACCAGTCTGTGCGGCATCTACCTGGTCATGTGGGGTTCATCCAGACTGGTGTACAATATTGACGGGGAGCCGATCGAACCGGGGAAGATCGCAAGCATGTTTTTGAGGCTCGGATTGTACTCGATGGATATCTACATCCTGCACGAGCCGATTATGACAGTCCTGAAACTGGTCCTGTGGAACAGGCTCGGGTTGAATTATGTGCTGTGCACACTGACCATTTTCCTGGTTGCGCTGTGCCTGCCGATCCCGTTGTCAAAAGGGATCATCAGAAAGATCAAACCTCTGCGGATGTTGCTTCTCGGGGAGCGTAGATAGTGAAGACGAAAGAGAACAGTAAGATATTCTATATCACCGCACTCTGCGTGGTGGTGACGGCAGGCCTGATCATATCCACCCTGATCCGTTCTCACAGACCCAGTAGAGGCAGGCCGTACGAGCGCCTGTCTGTTGAGGACGCGCGGATGTATATGAGCTATGAGCCGGAATACCTGATCCTGGATGTACGGGATCATTCCGCCTACGAAGCAGGACATCTGGACGATGCTGTCAATATAGAATACGACAGCCTTGTGGAGAAGGCGGATGATGTGCTGAAGAACCGCAGTGTGATGGTATACGTATACGGCGAGACTTCGCAGCAGAGCTGTGCGGCAGCCCAGAAACTGACTGATATCGGTTATAATTCTGTATCGGAGATCGGCAGCTACAGGGACTGGACTGTGGTGGAAACAGAGACTGAGACAGAGGGAATCCTCACAAATGTATTGGGGTGACAGGGAGTAAACGACAATGGAACGTATTAAAACATGGGCAGACAGCAATAGGGAGAAACTGTGGTTCTGTATCGCGCTGAACCTGATCGTGCTCCTGTTCTGTCTGGCACTGATGAGACCTGAATTTGACTCAAATGATGACATGAACATTGCCCTGTTCGTGAATTTCGGACGGCCGATTCAGGATGCGCACTGGCTCTTCTCCAACTGGATCCTGGGGGCTGTATGCGCCTTCTTATACAGGATCACTAACATGATCCCCTGGTATGGTCTGATGCAGTATTTCGGGCTGTTCTGTGCGTTTACAGGGGTAACCTGGGTCATCCAGAAGGTATTCAGGAGCGGGGCGGCGATCCTGCTCACCATGACGGTGCTGAGCTTCTTCGCGGCAGACTCCTACATCACCATGCAGTTTACAAAGACCGCCGGGGTCTGCGCTGCGGCAGGCCTGTTTCTGGTCGTATGGGCGATCCTTGAGGAGAATATCCGGATTGTCCCTCTGGTGGCCGGTATCCTTATCACTGCCTATGGATTCATGTACCGCCATCTGGAGGCGGACATGATGTTCGCTCTGTGGGGGGTGTTCGGGCTGTACCTTCTTTCCCGCCTGAACCGTGATGTCCAGGGACAGATCCTGAAAAGAGCGATCCGCTATATCGGGATCTTTGCTCTGACGCTGGCTGTGTGTGCGGGATGCAGGCTGATTGACCGGGCTGCATACCGCAATGCTCCGGAAGCGGCAGCATATGAGAAGATCAATGACGCAAGGTCTGCGCTGACCGACTACGGTTTCCCGAAGTATGAAGAGAATAAGGAATTGTTTGATTCCATGGGAATCAGCTATAACGCCTATAAGCTGTTTTCGAAGTGGAACTTCTATGATCCGGACGTGTTCACTCTGGATAAAATGGAAAAGCTGATAGCAGTGCAGAACAGGAAGAGTGTCAGTCTCGCAACCCTGAAAGAATTTCTGGATGTATACCCGGCAAAATGGTTCGAGAATCCGATGTTTTACTGTTTCCTGGTACTCCTGGCCATCGCACTTCTGCATGGACGCCGGGAATGGATCACTTATGCGGAGATCGCTGCGCTGATCCTGGTTCTGGGCGGACTGTCCTATTACATGTATCTGCAGGGCCGGTTTAACCTGCAGCGCGTTGACAATCCGGTCTGGTTATGCGCGAGCCTGATCCTTATATACCTGATCTCACCTTCCGGGTTCAACCTTCCGGTACGCTACGCATGGACGTTCGGTCTTGTGGTGCTGGCGCTGAATCAGAATACATGGAGAGGGACGTGGAGACACAATACCACGAAAAAGGCGGAGAAAATGGCTTTCTCGCAGAACTTCATCGCCGGCGTCAGTTCCGACACGGAGCACCTGTATCTGACAAAGGCAGGCCTGTATGCAGTCTCTCCGGCGTATGGCCCATTTTCACTGGTCCCTGTCGGCGCGTCTTCCAATATGGCAGTTCTGGGAGGCTGGCCTGCAGGAAGCATGCCTTATGCCGCAACGCTGAAGAAATACGATGTCACCAATCCGTACAGGGACTGCATTGACAATGAAAAGGTTTATATCATCGACAATGATATAAACCTCACCATAAACTATATCCGTGAATATTATGACATGAAAGCTACTGCAGTGGATGCAGGAATGTTTGATGACGAAAACAGAATGTACAGGATCGTCACTGAACCTTCTTCCTGAAACTCAGCATATAGTCCGGAGCGGACGGGCCGGTCATAAAGAGCAGGTCAAGGATACTGACATTGTGGGTGAACTCGCCGTGAAGCTGCGGATACTCCGGGTAGCCTTCATAATCCATGTAGGCAAGCTCAACGCCGGCTTTCTCGAACACTTCGTCTTCAATGTAATCTTTGGCGGCGGGGCCTGACAGATACCAGGAACCGCCTGCAGACTTGACCAGTTCTGCCAGACGCTCTGTCTTGCCTTCAGCAAGGGGATAATCGGAGGACATGGTGATCCTGGTATGGATCCCGAGCACTTCACAGATCTTCTCGAGGAACATACGGTTGATGTCGCTGAGGTAATCCATCTGCTCAGCCTTCGCGTAGAGTTCCTCCAGCATGGGCTCATACTCCTTGTAGAACGGAGCATGCGCGTAGCACAGCTGGATGGAGCGCAGATGCTCAGAGGCCCACTTGTGACCGGTGACCTTTGTCTCGTTGATTTTCTGGAAAAACTTCCCCTTGGAATCCACAGGGATCGTGAGCCACAGAAGACCGTTGGCTGTCTTGATCTGATTGCGGTTTCTCCAGTCTCTGCGGGTATACTGCATATCGTCATACAGTATGAACTCGTCAACGCTGTTAATGATATCGAAATATCCCTTCCAGGGAATGTAATTGGACTGCAGGATCGCTACTTTCTTCATCGGGTTAACCTTCTTTATTAGTCTATTTGTCGTGCATGCAGCACTGACACAGCATTACTATCATACCTGTTTCCTGCAAAAATGCAATGATTCTTTGACAAATAGATAGGTCAATTCTATAATCATCTGATAATGATTCAGTCGAGGAGGTCAATATTCGTGGACAGAACACTGCTGGTACTGGGAGCCAGCTATTCCCAGATCCCGCTGTTTCAGGCGGCCAGAAAGCTGGGAGTGAGAACCGTCGCATCTACGATCCCCGGACCCTATGCGGGGATCCCGTATGCGGACGAGGTGCTGTACTGTGATATCACGAAACCTGAAGAGGTACTGCGCAGTGTCGGGGAGCGCCGGATCGACGGTGTGACCACCTGCTGCATGGATGTGGGTACCAGGACGATGGGATACCTGTGCAGCCAGCTGCACATCCCGGGACCCGGAATCGGTGCGCAGGCTGCCTGCGACAAGTTCCTTCAGAAAGAACTGTATGAGAAAGCCGGTGTCAGGACTGCTCCGTTCAGGAAGATTGGCAGTGAAGAAGAACTGCTTGAAGCCTGCGCGCAGATCGGATATCCGGTGATGCTCAAAGCGGTGGATCTGATGGGAAGCCGTGGCGTGTTCCGCCTGGACTGTGACCAGGACGCGCATGCTCATTTTGCTGAAGTGATGGAGCAGACGAAGAAAGACTACTGCATTGCTGAGAAGTTTCTGACAGGAACCATGTTCGGCGTAGAGGCTATGATGAGCCGGGGCAGTCTTGCCTATGTCCTGCCGCTGGGCAATGATCTTCATGAAGGGAATCCGCCTTTCCCGCAGGGTCACCATGTCCCGTGGGAGATGGGGGAAGAACTGTATGAACGTATCTGCTGCCTGACGAAGCAGGTATGCGGCGCACTGGAGTTTGACAACTGTGCGCTTGACATGGACTGTATGCTTGCGGATGGTGAGCTCTGGATCATTGAGGCAACTCCCAGGGCAGGCGCTACTGCGATCACGGATATGGTCAGCATATACTATGGCATTGATTATTTTGAGGCAATTGTCCGGTGTGCGCTGGGAGAGGATGTCACCGGGATGTTTTCCGGAAATGGGGGAACTCCGAATGCAACGTGGCTGATCGGTGCTGACGAGGAAGGCGTTCTGGAGGAGATCAGGATCCCCAGGGAACTGCCGGAAGAAGTGGCTGACCTGTCCTTCAATGTGAAACCGGGAGACAGCATCCGCAGATTTGCCTCCGGGAGAGACCGGATCGGCCAGATTATTGTCCGGGGAAGCGATGCACAGGACTGCCGCCGGAGAATTGAGGACCTGCTTAAGGACATTGTGATTAAGGTGAGATAATATGCTGGTATCGATCGTAATACCGTGTTATAACTCCGAGAAGACCATCGGCATGGTTGCTGACCAGTGCATGGAATGCTTCTCTCAATGGGATGGATACGAGTGCGAGATGATTCTTGTGAACGATCATTCCCGCGATCAGACATATGCCGCGATCCTGAAGTGTCAGGAACGTTATCCGGGCAAGATCACGGCTGTGAATTTTGCGAAGAACTTCGGGCAGCATGCGGCGATCCTGGCAGGCATGCACTATGTGCATGGAGATCTGGTGGTCGGCATGGATGACGACCTCCAGAACAAACCGGAGCAGATCCGCCAGTTCCTGGATAAGATGCAGGAGGGATATGATGTCGTATTCGGAATCTACCGGAAGCGGAACTTCAATTTCCTCAAGAACTTCTTCGGGAAACTCAGCCAGTTCCTGCTGTTTCACCTGGTAGACCGTCCGAAGGGCGTGGAGATGAGTTCCTTCTGGTGCGCGAGAGCCTATGTGGTCGAAGAGGTCAGAAAGTATCAGGGGAATGATGCTTTTGTCCAGCTTCTGTTCGCCAGAACGACCGACAACATGGCAGATATCACGGTAGAGCATTATGCCAGGGAGTACGGACATTCCAATTACACATTCCGCAAGGGACTCAAGCTGTTCATGACATTCATGGATTATTCTTCGATCCCGCTCCGTGTATCCAACATTCTTGGAATCCTGTTTTCGATTGCAGGCTTCATTGCAACCATCGTGGTCATCGTGCGAAAACTGCTCGATCCCACGATCCAGACAGGATGGTCCTCGCTGATGTGCCTTCTTCTGATCGTGGCAGGCATGCTGTTCCTCATGCTGGGGATCATGGGAGAATATATCGGAAAACTGGTGAACACCTCCACCGGCAAGCCTCAGTACGTGATCCGTGAGGTAAGAGAGATGGATACAGCATGCAGGGAAGAGAGCGGCGCTGTGACGAAGGAGGAGCCGGGAACAGCCCCGGAATCTGACAGCAGCCGCAAACAGAATCTCTGACGCATGCAGCACCGTACAGAGAAGAGAGAAAAGAGAACGAAAAAAGGAACACAGCCACGGCTGTGTTCCTTTTTTTAAATGTATATGGATCTTTCGCCGCTTATTCGCGGATCCTGGAATAATCAATAAATGAACAGACGCGTGCCGACCGGAACATGTTTGTACACCCATATAGCGGGGGCTTGACGGAGCCTTACACAGGCGTGGGAGCAGGGCTCTCTGCCAATAAACTCCGTTGCATGCGGCCCGGGCCATTTATGGATGCCGCTGCCGCCGAACTCCAGGAAATAAATCAGCCAGCTCTCAAACTCTTCCGAATAGACGGCTCTCTCCTTACGGATAATAGTTTTTCTTCCCAGCGGGGTTGCCCAGTTTGCCATTCCGGTGGAACAGTCAAATTTTTTTACCAGTACCCAGTGGCGGCTGCTGCCCCTGAAGACATTCAGACTCTGACGGTCTGTAGAAACCCAGATCATCCAGTTGGTTTTGCTGCGAAGAGCCCTGGAGTTGACGAACGCGGTTTTTGTTTTCTTGGTAAAATCTCCCTTTGTACAGGCATGATCATAGATATTGAGCGCACTGATGGATACTTTAAAATGTGTACCATCTTCGAGCATGACTGTGTTTTTGCCGACGGGATTGTAGTTTGTTACCGTTACCCGCGTTCCTCGGTCAATGGTCTTTGTTTGTTTCGTTTCCTGGATCTGTACTCTGATACTTCCTCTAAGTGTAGCCTTCCAGTAGATCGGGTGAATCTCTTTGGGAGAACAATCTGTATAAGGCCTCTCTGCATGAGCTGTTGACGCAGGGAGCATCATCAGACTCAACAAGATGGCAAAAAAACCGAAGATAATCAACGGCATTCGTCTGCTGGTTGAATGTTTCATTTCAAATCCTCCGATAATAACATGGTGTAGAATGAATTTCTAAAAAAATATAACATATCTGTAGATAAGTAAAGTCTGTGAAATATTAATTTATTCTTATTATACTAGTTTCTTTGAACTATCCGGACAGCGGATCGTTCTGATCTGCGATGCACTGCGGACAGATCAGCCCGACAGTCCTGCAGTGTTGAGACGGACTCCCTCACCTGTAAAACGCATGATATGACGGATCTTGGGGTTCGTATATACATGAAAAGCTCTTCCGATCTCTTCGCCTTTGTTGTCTCCACCGATTGGCATCGTGCCTACCTTCTTGTCAGGCCCATATGCCTGGACTGTTTCTGCTGAACTGACTGTACCGCGGCCTATTACCAGCTGGGCATGTCCGTCGGAGGTAACCACATCACCAGCTTCGAATACAAAGTTTTTGGGGTTGGCATTGTAATTGCTTATTACATCCTTGAAACCGCACGCCTGGAAGATCTCCCATTCATAGTTGGAGCGGTAGTTGTTGGTGGCGCAATGCAGAGTCCCGTTCAGATAATAAGAGATCTGATTGTTGTAGAACAGCAGGGTCGAGTGGGGGATGTATTTCGCGTCTGCCCCGCCCAGGTTTTCACCGATCACATTGACGCCGGCAAAATAATAAGCACACAATGGGATGGTGGAGCAGCAGTAATCACCCGTTCCGAGGGCATTAGCCTTAGCCTGTCCGAAGGTGTACATCAGTGCAGCTTCCGGATAACTGTGGCCGTAGTCATATCCGTGATAAGGACTGTCTGCGACAGCTCTGGCCCACAGGCATGCCTTGTCAATCGTGCCCTGGACTGCCTGAGGAGAGAGCTTGACGCCGTTAAGTCCCACTGCACCGTTGTTGGTGTTCGCCCAGATGTTCTCAAGGCCGTCTCCTCCGTCCTTATGGGTATAGAGAGGAGCACTCTGTCCATAGCGGGATATATTGCTGACGTATTTCGCAGTGTCTGTCCGGTTCCAGGTCATCTGTTTGAAGACATTTCCGTCCAGATACAGAGTCTGGATGCCGCTGCTGTCTTTCGTGCCTGTGTCGTCTTGTACCCCGGTACCGACAACAACCGTGCAGCTGAATATACAGGTGCCCTTGGTTGCGAACACAATGGCGGTCCCGTTCTTCAGCCCGGATACTTTCACCTTGTTCCGCCCCTTCTTATCGATCTTAAGGATCGAAGGATCAGAAACGCTCCATTTGAACTTTTTTGTTGTGTTCTTCATCTTCAGGGAGAAACTTTTTCCCACTGCGATGGTGTTTCTGGTCTTGTTGAGCTTTGGCGCTTCTACCTTGATCTTCCAGATCGTTTTCTTCTTTCCGGTGCGTGCTGTGATCCTGCAGGATCCTTTTTTGAGGGCAGTTACCTGGAGGTTCAGCTGCCGGACCTCATCTTCAAGCTCCCGGATACTTGCGGAAAGAGCAGGCTGT
>OMSN01000292.1 GCA_900313765.1 uncultured Eubacteriales bacterium | reverse complement strand
CACGCAGGACTGCCGCTATGAACCGCCTCTGCTGCCCCCGCAGCCGATGGAGACGGCCTACGTTGACCCTGAGGATCTGCGGGAGGAGCAGACCAGGAAGCTGGGCGTTGACTTCAGCCAGATACGGGGACAGGAACTGCTCAGGCGGGCTGCCGAGATTGCGGTGAGCGGGTTTCACAATCTTCTGATGATTGGCCCGCCTGGCGCGGGAAAGACGATGACTGCCATGCGGCTGCCTACGATCCTCCCCAGGATCAGTCTGGAGGAAGCGCTTCAGATCACGAAGATCCATTCTGTTGCCGGAACACTCCCGGAAGATATGGGACTGCTGATGACCAGACCGTTCCGTGCGCCTCATCATACAGTCACGCCGGCGGCTCTGTGCGGCGGGGGGAATCCCCAAAAGCCCGGGGAGATCAGTCTTGCGCACAGGGGGATCCTGTATCTGGATGAACTGTCTGAATATGACAAGGCGCTCCTGGACATGCTGCGGCAGCCCCTGGAGGAAGGGGATATCCGGATCTCCAGGCTTCGGGGGACCTTCACATTTCCGGCCAAGTTCATGCTGGTCGCATCCATGAATCCCTGCCCCTGTGGTTATTTTCCTGACCGTTCGGTCTGCACCTGTACCAATGCACAGGTGAGAAGACATCTGTCGAAGATCAGCATGCCTCTCCTGGACCGCATCGATATGTGCGTGGAAGCAAGGAAGGTGCGCTACGAGGAGCTGGCCGGGGATGGAACATGCGAATCCTCAGCGGAGATCCGGCAGAGGGTGGAGAAGGCTGCCCGGATCCAGGAGGAGAGATACCGCGGTACGCCTTATCATTTCAACGGGGATCTGAATTCGGACGGGATAAGGCGATACTGTGCGCTGGACAGGGAAGGGAAGAAGATGATGAAGGAAGTCTATGAGATGATGGGGCTGACGGTGCGATCCCATAACAGGATCCTCAAGGTTGCCCGCACGATCGCAGACCTTGCAGGATCGCAGCACATCTGTCCGGAGCATCTGGCGGAGGCCGTCTCCTACCGTGCGGTGGACCGGAAGTACTGGGACAGTGTCAGAACAGATGCGTAGTCCTGCTCAGGAGGGGAGAACTATATATTCTATATATTTATGAAAGGATTGTATGAGAAATGAGCACTGTGGATATGGAACGATACTGGATGTGGCTGTGCAGCTGTCCGAAATTATACAGGAATACCATACTGGCTCTGACGGAATATTTCGGTTCCCCGAAGGGGGTATATGAAGCGGATACAAGGCAGCTTCTTGCGTGGAAGAAACTGGGAAACGACGAGATGACAGCCTGGGTCAATGAGCTGACTGTCTACAAGGAAACCACCGGCACTGCACAGGCGGAGGAGCTTCTGAAGAGCAGAGGGCTGCAGTTTGTCAGCAGGCAGTCAGATGCATTTCCATCGAAACTGCGGGACCTGGTGGACTGTCCTTTCGGACTGTTTTACCGGGGGCATCTGCCAGATCCTGAGGTCCCGTCGGTCTCCGTGGTCGGTGCCAGAAGATGCAGCAGTTACGGTGAGCAGGCTGCAAAAGTGATCGGAGAAGCACTGGCGGGAGAAGGATACCAGGTGATCAGCGGGATGGCCTGCGGGATCGACGGGGCAGCCCAGATCGCCTGCGTGGAGGCGGGCGGAAGCAGTTATGCAGTGCTTGGCTGCGGTGCGGACAACTGCTATCCCCCGGAGAACCGGTCCCTGTACAGAGAACTGCCGGCCAGGGGCGGGATCATATCGGAATACCCGCCCGGAACACCGCCCCTGCGTGCTCATTTTCCGAACCGCAACCGCATCATAGCGATGCTCTCGGATGCGGTTATCATCGTTGAAGCGAGGGAGAAGAGCGGGTCGCTGATCACGGCGGATATGGCTCTGGACCAGGGCAAGGAGGTCTATGCGGTACCGGGAAGGTTCAATGATGCACTGAGTTATGGCTGCAACCGGCTGATCGATCAGGGGGCAGGCATCGTTCTGTCCGCCGGCAGCCTGCTGGACAATCTGGCCACTTCCCTGAATCTGCGCAGACTGATCTCTCCGGAGGAAGAGCAGATGAGGGAGGACGCGGCGCACAGAGCGCAGATCCGGCTGATGGAGAGCATGGGGGAAGATGAGAAGAAAGTGTACAGCGCACTGGACACCAGTGCCAGGGATGTGGACGAGATCGCAAGGGCGAGCGGGCTGACCCTTCTGCAGACGATGAATGCCCTTCTGGGGCTGCAGCTCAAGCACTGTGCCATGGAGGTTTCCAAAAACCGTTATTCTTTAAAACTTGCATCCTGAATATGTTTGCGTTATATTGGGCGTCAAAAGGTT
>OMSN01000321.1 GCA_900313765.1 uncultured Eubacteriales bacterium | reverse complement strand
TCTGTATTACGGTGCAACGATTCACGACGAGGATCTGGTGTACCTGATCCGTCAGTATGACCGGGGATTTTCCGGGAACCCTTATGATTCGCTGCAGGAGCGTTCTTTTTCCCTGGACGCGCAGCCGCAGGAATTCACCACACAGCAGCAGGGAGATTTCCGCATCAATTCCATAGAGGTTCAGAATGCGGATGGGAGCTTCTCCTTTAACGGCCGCTATCTCTCCCACAGATTCTATCCGGGTCCCTTCACCCTGAACGGACTGCCGACTGCTTTTGCGCAGGACGATGACACGGTAGACACGGTGGAGCTGACCATCGAAGATGCTGTGACAAAGGTCCAGGTCACCCTTCTGTATTCCGTCTTTGAGGAAAAAGACATCATCATGCGCGCAGCCAGAGTCCATAACGGGGGAGAGGGACCCATCAGCCTCAAGAGGATCATGTCCTTCAATATGGATTACCTGAACGGCCGGGATCTGGATCTCATCTCTCTGCCCGGCAGATACGGGCAGGAACGACAGGTAGAGCGTCAGCCGCTGACTCACCATGTTCATAAGATCCGGAGCGGACGGGGGATCTCATCCCACCAGCAGAATCCGTTTATCGCTCTTGTTGAAAAAACGACAACGGAAGACTACGGTGCCTGCTACGGTTTCGCGCTGATGTATTCCGGAAGCTTTCTCGCGGAAGCGGAACTGGATCAGTATGATCAGGCCCGCCTGGTCATGGGAATCAATGACCGGCTGTTCAGCTATGAAGTAGGACCCGGTGAGGATTTTGACACTCCCGCTGTCCTTATGACCTATACCCACAAAGGTCTGGCCAGGATGAGTCACACCTATCATAATTTCTTCAGAAGCAATCTGAACCGGAGCCGCTTTGTTAAAGATATCCGCCGTCCCATCCTGCTCAACACCTGGGAAGCCGCCTTCTTTGATTTTGATGACGAAAAGCTTATTGAGATCGCGAGAGCAGCAAAGGATATGGGCGTGGAAATGATCGTCATGGACGACGGATGGTTCGGCAAACGCAACGACGACAACTCCAGCCTGGGCGACTGGTATGTGAATGAGGAAAAGATCAAATGCGGTCTCACACAGCTGGTCAGACAGATCAACGACCTGGGCATGAAATTCGGCATCTGGTTCGAACCGGAGATGGTATCCGAAGATTCCGATCTTTTCCGTGCACATCCTGACTGGATCATGGAGATCCCCGGCAGGCACGCCGTCAGAAGCCGTAATCAGCTTGTGCTGGATGTGGGAAGAAAAGAAGTACAGGATTACCTTATCAAGAGCATCAACCGGATTCTGGACAGCGCAAACATCTATTACGTAAAGTGGGACATCAACCGGGCGATCACAGATCTGTGGTCCAACGCCCTCCCGGCTGAAAAGCAGGGAGAAGTCTCCCACCGCTATGTGCTGGGACTGTACCGTGTCATGGACGGAATCATAAAGACGCATCCGGACATTATGTTCGAAGGCTGTGCCGGAGGCGGCGGCCGTTTTGACCCTGCAATGCTCACCTGGTTTGTACAGTACTGGAGCTCCGACAACACGAAGCCGCTTGATAATCTGAAGCTCCACTATGGTTCCTCTTTCCTCTATCCGGTAAGTACCATGGGCGCACATGTTTCCGTTGCCAGTCCCATGGTTCCCCTGGAAACGAAGGCTGCCATCGCCATGTGCGGCACATTCGGCTATGAGCTTGACGCCACCAGGCTGAAAAAGAAGGAGCGCACGATCTGCAAAAAGATGAGCGCTCTCTATCACAAATATTATGACCTGAACTTTTTCGGCGACTATTACAGACTTGCAAACCCCTTTGAACAGGTCAACCTCGTCGCCTGGGAAACTGTCTCAAAGGATAAGAGCGAAGCGCTGGTCACCGTTGTCACGGTCCAGCTGACGGTCAATGGTCCGCAGGAATACATCAAATGCAAAGGACTTGAGCCAAACCGTTATTACCGGCTGGAGGGCGACGGAAACGTTCTGACAGCGACCGGTATGGCCCTGATGCACGCCGGAATCCCGATTCCCCGGGAGATTCCCGAATTTACTGCCT
>OMSN01000164.1 GCA_900313765.1 uncultured Eubacteriales bacterium | reverse complement strand
AAGAGTGCCAATGACCGTGTGGATTCGTACAATGAACTTCTGAATGTCGCGGATCTCTTCGTAAAGGGAGATCAGACGAAGACGGTAGAAGCGCTCGGCAAGCTTAACGCCGATGACTTTGACGGAAACGGGAAACAGCTGTACAACGATCTGTCCGCGATGGTCGGTGATGCTCTGTTTACGCAGTATTATACCGCCGGAACCACTGCATATGTGGCGGGCAATTATCAGGAGGCTGCCACACAGCTGCAGCTGGCGGTCGACTCCGATGAGCTGGGTGAGAACAGCCAGTACTATGACGCGCTGTATTATCTGGGCTTCGCTTATCTCAATGCGGGCAATACGGATAAAGCCAATGAGGTCTTCACGACCTTCTCCAATAAGTATCCGGAATCGGCGTCCATTGTCGCTCCGTACATGAACGGCGGAGCCGGAGGAACTGCACAGGTGGATGTCACCGGATCGCAGGGTGCTGCTTCGATGGATGACACCGGCGCGTCTGCCGGCCAGAGCACCACTCAGACCGGTACCACGGATACATCATCGAACTCGACCTATATCGCATGGACTGACCCCTATACCGGACAGGGATATGATATGTACGGCAATCCGGTGGGCGAGCCGACAGGAGGATCTTCCTCCGGATCGGCACAGATCGCCTGGACGGATCCGACGACCGGACAGGGATACGACATGTACGGCAACCCGGTCTACCAGTAAACGGAAGACGCGGCGTGCAATGATGGAAGAACCGATATGAATGATTATATGAGCAATAACGAAATGGATCTGCCCGGGGCCGGCGGGATGCTTCTCGACAATGTGGTGACGTTCACAAAAGAGGAGCTGGCAGATGCGGTCAAGGTCCCTCCTGTCGTGGAACAGGATCTTCGGCGGATCATCAGCGACCGGCTGGAACAGTGCGGGCTGTATTACAGATGCTTTTCCAGGATCAAGACAGCGCAGTCCATGGCGCGCAAGTTTGACATGAAAGATCTGAACGAAGAGCATAAACTGCAGGATCTGATCGGAGTCAGGATCAATCTGTATTTTGATGATGATGTGGATATCTGCAGGGATATCATGGCGCAGACCTTTGATGTCATTGAATGGTCGACCTCCAAGAGAAGCGAGGATGAGTTCAAGCCGGCCAAACTCAACGGTGTGTTCCGGCTTCCGACTTATCTGAAGGAAGAGATCTCTCCGCAGACCTGGAATATGTGCATCGACGATACCTTCGAGATCCAGATCAAGACCATGTTCTTCGAAGGATGGCATGAAGTCGAACACGATATGAGGTATAAGGGAGAGGAACTGTGGAGCCATTATCCCGGATTCTCCAGATATTTTAATTCGATCCTTGCGACACTGGAACTGTGCGACAAGTCCATGGTAACTCTGTTTGAGGACCTGGGACATGCGCTGTACAAGTCCGGCAGGTGGAGCGACATGATCAAGAGCCATTTCCGCCTGAAACTGGGCGAAGCTCAGCTCTATCCGGAAGTTGCGCAGATCCTCAATGAGGATATGGTCAGATCCGACAATCTTGCCAAGCGGATCTTCCGGACGCCAAGACCGATCCTGATCGGACAGCTCCTCTCCAGAACGCGCCACGTGCCGATCAATGTCAACACGATCATTGCCCTGTTGAATGAGAGTATCTTCCATGACGACAGGCTGACGGCCGTATTCCGGCGCATGGATGTATTCAACGACGGAAGAGACGATGCGGAAACAGAGTCCAGACATTACGAACTGCGCCCGTTCCGCCGTCATACTGTGTTCCAGATGGTGACAAGGATCAACGGGAACCGGATGAAGATGGAGGAAACTCCTTCCGATGATCTTCTGTTCCAGGAGAGTGCGAAACTGATCTGGCGCTGGCTGCAGATGAAGTACGGAGTGCTGTTCCATGATATGCCGGAGCAGGCATCCACCTACCAGGCATCCCTGCTGGCGTATCATATTGAAGTGAAATACCATCCGGAGCGTCACGTCATGAAGATGCACGTGCGCCATACCGACCCGGAAGTGGGCGGCAGGATCTGGTACGCTGAGGCCAGCCTTCATGAGATCAGAGAAGGGGAGGAAACCCGGCAGGAGCACACACCGGGCATCTGGATCAATATCGTAAACGGCTATGCACAGCCTGACCGGGAAGACTCTGCGACAGTGGAAGAGAAGTCCACGAACTTCTCATATCCGGGATTCTATAAAAACATTGTCGATATGATCGGCGTAGTGAGCGCGCTGCCCTGCAGCGGAAGGCGCAGGATCCTCAGGGAAGAAGAAGCACAGACCGTCGCACAGGCGATCACGGATCCGGAACGCCAGTTCCCAATCGTTCTGATCATCTCGAAGGATGACGGAACGGGCATGATGGACGAAGACTGGCTGATGCAGTTCAGGGTTTCCGACTTTACCAGGACAGTATGGCGCTATGCGCATGTTCTGTGCTGTTATGAGGATGTCGGAAGACAGATCCTGAAGCTTGCCGGCGATGTGAGATTCTCCAGCGAGCCGCAGGTACCGCGCTTCTATGTATACTGGCCGGACGGCGCCCAGGATGATTACGGCGCGGATGATGTGGAGAACTGTGCATTCGGCAGACATATGGAAGCCAGAGGAGATGCGCGTACCTACGATATTGTCTACGGCGGACAGGCTTTCTATCATAAGATCGTGACAGATCTTCGCGACTGGAATGTGAATGCGAATATGTGGAAAGGCTATCAGCTGGACGTGATGCCGGGCATTCCGGACTGACCGGCTGAACTGCCCGGAGGTATCTGCGGGCTATTCCGTGATGTAATAAAAATGTAACATATGACATAGAATTTTAAATAATTGCGATTCGGAGTGCATCCGGACGTCATCAGACGTTCCGGATGCTTTTTTTATTGATCCGATCACAATATTTAGTATCCGGCTGCTTTGTGGAGGACTATATAAGCCATTAGACACTTTGTACAAAGGAAATGATCCAAACGGATGTTCTGCCTTGCAGATTCCCATAAAATTCGTTAAGATATGTCCATAAGTGGCAAAAAGTGGTGAGTTGTGGGTCATAAGGGAGAAATTGTGGTGAATCACATTTTCTGACGAAGCAACTTCAGAGAGGGAAGTCCAGGCAGAATGTTTTACGGTTCTTATAAAAATACATTGGATGCCAAGGGCAGACTGATCGTCCCAAAGCAGTTCCGTGACCAGCTGGGTGCGGAATTCATGATCACAAGGGGACTGGATGGCTGTCTGTTTGCGTATCCGATGGATGAATGGGCTGACTTCGAGGAAAAGCTGTCAAAACTGCCGCTTACGAATAAAAAAGCCAGGACAGTCGTGAGATTCTTTGCTGCCGGTGCTACGAAATGTGAGATGGACAAACAGGGTAGAGTCCTCATTCCGGAGAATTTAAGGGAGTTCGCCGGGATGCTGAAAGATGTCGTAGTGGAAGGTTCCATGAAGAGAGTGGAACTGTGGAGCAGAGAGAAGTACATTGACGCGACGTCGGCAGATGACATCGACGAGTCCATAGAGGCTCTGGACGGGCTGGATATCGACCTGTAAGGAGGTCGGAAGCCTGACAGGGCAGTGCCACCGGACGAAAGGGAGCGGCCGGGCGACACAATCGCTGATGTGCTGTAGGGAGCGGCACGACAGCAGGAAGCCGGAGGACTGTAGGGAGCGGTCCCGGCATATGGACACAGGATCCGCGGTGTTTCCAGGGGAGTGGAGACAGAGAGCGGAGAAGGGAGGAATGTGTGGAATTCAGGCACACTTCAGTCCTCCTCAGGGAGACCGTTGATGCACTGCAGGTTCGGCCGGACGGGATATACGTCGACGGAACACTTGGCGGTGGCGGACATTCCAGCGCAATCGCAGGAAAGCTTTCTGAGGGAGGAAGGCTGATTGGGATCGACCAGGATGCCGCGGCGATCGAGGCTGCCGGTAAACGCCTCGGGGAGTTTGGTGACAGGGTCACGATCATCCGCTCCAACTATGCGGATATGAAGGCCCGCCTGATACAGTCAGGCATTGCAGCAGTAGATGGAATCCTGCTGGATCTGGGAGTTTCCTCCTATCAGCTGGATGACGCAGAGCGAGGATTTACCTACCGCACGGAGGATGCGCCGCTGGACATGAGAATGGACCAGAGGCAGGAGTTTACGGCGAGG
>OMSN01000067.1 GCA_900313765.1 uncultured Eubacteriales bacterium | reverse complement strand
TTCCAGATAGTATCCGAAGACTTTATTGAACTTCAGTTTCAGTTTCGAGATGCCGGTACGCTCCCTCTCGCGGATCTCCACATCCGCAAGCCAGCCCTTTCCGTCTCTGGCGGCAGCCCGAAGACGGTCCACCTCTTCGTTGTAGCCGTCCTTGATGAAGCCGGCCTCCCGGATGATCATGGGTGGATCATCAATAATGGAAGCGGTGATGAGTTCGCACAGGTCTTTCAGCTCATCGATATCCTCTCGGATCTTCTGAAGGAGCGGTGCTTGGAATTCTCCCAGAGCTGTCCTGATGGGCGGCACCATCTCCAGAGATGTCCTGAAAGCGATCAGATCCCTTGGATTGGCTGTGCGGTAGGAGATCCTGGAGATGAGCCGCTCCAGATCGTAGACCGGCTGGAGGTATTCGCGGATCTCTTCTCGTGTGATCGCGTTGCGGTTCATCTCGGATACGGCTTCCAGCCTCGCTTCGATCTCTTCCGCGTCGATCAGAGGCTGTTCGATAAAGGAGCGAAGCATCCTGGCACCCATCGCTGTTTTGGTCCTATCCAGGACCCACAACAGGGAGCCTCTTCTCTGCTTCTCGCGCAGAGTCTCCGTAAGTTCCAGATTCCTTCTTGTGAAGGAGTCCAGCACCATATATTTCCCGATTGTATAAGGGGTAATCTCAGTAAGGTTGCCAAGCTCTGTCATCTGCGTTTCCGTCAGATAATGCAGAACAGCGCCGGACGCGATCATGCCGCATTCCATGTCGGCAAGGCCCAGGCCCTGCACATTTCCCACATGAAAATGATCCAGGATCGCCTGGCGGCACCCTTCCTCTTCAAAATATCCCGAGTCCAGCGTAAACACAGCGCTGCCGATGGTATTCCGGATCTCTTCCACGTCAAAACCGGACAGGGACAGAGCTTCATTGCAGATGATTTCTGCCGGCTGATAGCGTACGATCTCATCCCGGAGCCTTCGCCTGGAGGCAGCTTCCGTTACAAAGAACACACCGGTGGTGATGTCCACCGCTGCAATGCCGAACCTGTCGGACAGATACACGATGCAGACAAGATAATTGTTCCTGCCGGCATCCAGGGAAGAGGTGTCCAGATTCGTTCCCGGCGTTGCGATCCTCACGACTTCACGCTTTACAAGCCCTTTTGCATACCGGGGATCTTCCACCTGCTCACAGATCGCAACCTTGTGCCCATGTTCCACAAGTCGGTTCAGATAACCATCCACCGCATGAAACGGAACCCCGCACATAGGCGCACGCTCATCCAGTCCGCAGTCTTTGCCGGTCAGCGTGATCTCCAGTTCCCTGGAGACCAGGATCGCGTTGTCTAAGAACATCTCATAAAAATCGCCGAGGCGATAAAACAATATGCACCCCGGATATTGTTTCTTCGTCTCGACATACAATTTCATCATCGGCGACAGTCTGCTGACGTCGATCTCATCTATCATCATGAATTATACTCTTTCTCCCATGTAGTAAAAACCACGCGCCTCGTTCAGCCTGACATCCACGATCTTTCCGGCGAGGTCTTCGTCTCCCGGGAAATGAACGACCAGATTGTGGGGAGTACGGCCTGTCATCAGTCCTGCCTCCTGGCGGTTTCTGTCTTCAACCAGAACCGGCAGGATCTGTCCTTCGAAACGTGAAGATCTCTGCCTTCCGATGCGCTGCACTTCTTTCAGGAGACGGTCGAACCGGTCCTTGATGACTTCTTCACTGATCTGGTCCGGCATCGAGGCAGCAGGCGTGCCGGTCCTCTTTGAATAAATAAATGTGAAGGCAGAGTCATATTCCACCTGCCTGACAATATCCATGGTCTCCAGGAAATCTTCTTCCGTCTCCCCCGGGAATCCGACAATGATATCGGTAGACAGGGACAGATCCGGCATCGCTGCCTTCAGACGGTCTACGAGAGCCAGATAGGATTCTTTCGTATAGTGGCGGTTCATGATCTTCAGAAGGCGCGAGGATCCGCTCTGTACCGGCAGATGCAGATGCCTGCAGATCTTCCGGGAGTGCGCCATCACTTCGATCAGATCATCCGACAGATCCTTCGGGTGGGAAGTCATGAAACGGATCCGCTCCAGTCCTTCGATCTTCTCGACTTCCTGCAGCAGCTGGGCAAACGTGACCGGTTCAGAGAGCCCCTTCCCGTAAGAATTCACATTCTGGCCAAGGAGCATGACCTCTACGACTCCGTCCGCCACCAGCTGCTCGATCTCACGGAGAATCTCTTTCGGCTCTCTGCTCTTCTCCCTGCCGCGCACATAAGGAACGATACAGTAGGAACAGAAATTATTGCAGCCGAACATGATGTTGACTCCGCTCTTGAACGGATACGTCCGCTCTGCCGGCAGATTCTCCACGATGGAGTCATCCTTGTCCACAACATCGATCACCGGGCTGTCCGACATCAGAGACGCGACCAGCAGTTCTGCAAACCGGTGCAGATTGTGCGTCCCGAAGACAAGCCTTACATATCTGTAATCCCTGCGGATCTTCTCGACAACATCCTTCTCCTGCATCATGCAGCCGCACAGACCGATGACCATCTCCGGATTCTTCCTGCGGTATACAGAGAGCGCTCCCAGTCTTCCATAGACTCTGACATTGGCATTCTCCCGCACGGTACAGGTATTGTAGAGAACAAAATCCGCATCCTCCGATTCACTCTCTTCGTATCCTGCAAGGCGCAGGATCCCGCGGAGCTTCTCGGAATCTCTCTCATTCATCTGACAGCCGAACGTCACAACGCAGGCAGTCAGTTTTCTTCCCAGCTGCTTCTCCTTCTCACTGACCAGCTCATGGGCACGGCTGATAAACCATGCCTGTCGAAGAGAGCCGTCCTGCTGGGGCGGCTCTTCCATGGTCTGTGCCAGAGTCAGCATCTGGCGGAACTCTTCAGATTCAAAAACTGCAGTATTACGTATCATCAGTGAAGTAATCCTAATCGTGTAAACAGACGGGCAATCAGATAGCCCTTCGGAAGTTTCATCATCTCTTCTCTTGTCAGACCCTTAAACACAACCAGAGCAATCGCATAGATGATCATTCCGGCAATGATCGCCAGAACAGTGGAGATCGAATTGCCCAGCACAAGATGCAGCACATACCAGACCGCATAAGCGCCGAATGCCATAATGATGGAAGAAATGGCCGGAACGATAAAGGTCTTCCTGTATTCCTGCTGGTAGAATATGTATCTTCGGATGGACAGCGCATTCAGGATGCATACCACCAGAGCGAAGATGATATTGGAATACAGCACGGAATAGATGTTGAGATTCATGTAACGCAGCATCACAAACAGAGCAATCACATGGATCACCAGCGCGATCGCGCAGTGGATCAGCGGCTCTCTGAGCTTGCCCAGACCCTGAAGGATCGCTGTTGTCAGTGTACTGAGTGAATAGAAGATGATCACAAGGGCTCCGGCCTGCATGATACCGGCGGACAGATCCAGTCCATTCTGCGGGTGGAACAGCATCTGCGTGATAGGACGGCCGAGTGCAGCCATGCCCAGAGCGCAGGGAATCGTGATGATCATCGTATAACGTGTCGAGGAATGGACCGTTCTCACTGCAGCATTCTTGTCACGCGCAGCGACAGCAGCTGTCAGAGAAGGCACTACCGCAGGCCCGAGCGAAGAAGCAAGGGACAGCGGGACATTCATCAGGACACGGAATCTTCCCGAGTAGATACCCCAGATCGTTGCATATTGTTTTTCCGTATAGTTCTGCGTCTTCAGGATCGCATTGAAGATCCCCTGGTCCAGTACATTGGAGATGTTATAGATCAGAGTAGACAGGATGATCGGAAGGATCGTGAGGATCAGCAGGCGGTAAATAAACCTGGAGGATTCTCTCTTTCCTGTATGGTCTTTGCGGATCGCATGGCGGAATCTGCGCGAGAACCTGGAGTAGAGGTACATCATGAACAGCAGCGCGATGGTTACGGACGCAACGGTACCGAAGGTAGCGCCGGCAGCACCCCATCCGGGTGCCACAAGTTCATCTGCGCCGTCTGCGACCAGAGTCATCCCATAATCATACAGGACCCATGCGCCCCACAGGGATACGGCAGCATTGATGATCTGCTCGATGACCTGGGAGATCGCGGTCGGGACCATGTTGGAGAAGCCCTGGAAGAAACCGCGGAATGTACCGGTTATGGCGAAAATAAGAATGGCCGGCGCAAGCACTCTCAGACCGTACTTGGCATATTCCAGATTCATGATCTGCTTGGTCAGGATACCGGAAAACAAATACGTGATCAGTGCGAGAAGACCGCCGGATATGACAGCAAAGCGCATCGCGCACAGGAAGACCTTGTTCGCGTTGCGCATCTCACCCTTCTGTATGCGCTCACTCATCAGCCTGGACACCGCAAGGGGCAGGCTGAACGAAGAGATCATAAGAATGATGGAATAGATCTCATTTGCAGTTGAATAATAACTGTTGCCGACATCCCCCAGAATATTGTACAGGGGGATACGATAGATCAGGCCTATGACTTTGGCAATAATGGAAGCGCCCGCGAGAATCGTTCCCTGTACCAGAACGTTCTTCGCGGTGGATTCACCACTATTTATTCTGTCTCTCTGATCTGCCAATTGTCTAACCTCTTCTTCATACTACCAATGACTGCCCGGCATTAAGCCGGGCACTCAATCAATTCTGCATCAGCGCTGTGGATCAAAGTCCGTCAATGATATAGGTATCGATGGACGGATCGTCGGAGATGACGACCTTGGAAGCATCCTGATTGCGCACGATCTCAACGAAGGTCTTGCCCTGGTTCAGGGTGATCTCATTGCCGTTCATGTCATAGTAGCGTGTTACATTGAAGTCACACTCACGTACGTCAAATGAAACATTAGCGGAAGAAATGGTAGTTTCGATCGGATCGTCTGCACTCCAGTTTTCTTTCTTCCATGTGATCTGCTCTGCACGGCCGTTGGTGATGAACCAGCCGGTTCCGCCTTCATTACCGTTTACCGGATCGGTCCACAGATAATGATCGTCAAACATGGTGGACGGGCACATCTGGATGATGATGTTCTTGTAGCACAGCTGCTGTCCGTTCAGACCGTCAACCTGTGCGGAACCGAATTCGGAACGATAGTACAGCTTGTCAGACTCGTTGTAGTCGAATCTCGGATGGTTATAGACGAATCCGGGAAGAACGACCTTGGCGATCTGTCCGTTCTCAAGATTGACTTCCTGTCCATCCTCTGCGAAATTGTAATGTCCGTTATAACCGGAAGAATACTGGGTGCTCCATCCGGATTCCTGGATCTCCTGATTGATCAGATCATAGTTGGTGTAGATACCGGTAACGCCTTCATGGTCTCTGATGTATGCAGAGCTGCCATCATGCAGCACGTAGTCCTGTCCGCTCTCACCATAGGGGATACCTGCGATATCATCTGTGGTCGGAAGCTGCAGGATCGGAACTGCATAGATAACCTGGCCGTAGTGTCCATAATGCGCATTGAACTCACGTGCAAAATAAACATAATACGGTCTGCAGGAACGGATCGGCATGATCATGGAAGCACCCTGGTAGTCCTCAAAGAGGCCTTCCATACGGGTTATGGCACCTTCTACCATAGCCTCATACATGATGCTTGCGTAGCTGGTTCCGCGCTGCCACTGTACAGCATCCGAGTCATTCTCGATCATCAGACCCACCGGTCTTGTACGTCCGATCGAGGTCGGTACGGTCTCACCGGTAAGATAGCTCTTACAGGTATCACCTTCTTCTGCCATTACAGCAGTTCCCAGTGCAGACACAGCCATCAGAGCGGCTGCAATGCCTGCGATAACTCTCTTCATCTTCATAGTGTCACTCCTTTCAGGGCATATGCGCCCAACCCCTGGGTTACTTAATACTCCTTTTATCTCAAAAGCCATACGGCTTTCAGGATCTGTCTGTCAGCGCCTGATCCCCACTTTTTCCATGATGCTTCTCTGGCGCTCTTCCATCTGCTCTCTCTCTTCGTCTTCCATGTGGTCATACCCGGTCAGATGAAGGATACTGTGAGCGATCAGGAATGCATATTCTCTTCTCTGGCTGTGCCCGTACTCCTGGGCCTGTTCGATCACCCGGTCTGCGTTGATCACGATATCCCCCAGCAGAAGCTCGCCTGAATCCGGATCGAATTCATCGCTGCCTTCTTCATTGATCTGGGAGAAATCACCCGGCGCCGGGTACTCCTGCAGCGGAAATGAGAGCACATCGGTAGGTGCATCGATTCCACGGAACTGACGGTTCAGTTCCCGGATCCCCTCATCATCCGTGATGAGGAGGCTGACCTGCGCGTCATAAGGACAGTCCACATCCTCCAGTCCTGCCTCAATGACTCTCTCTGCCAGTGTTTCTTCGCTCTCTGGCTGAAGGTCCAGAAGCGTGTCTGTCTCGTTTTCGTAATTCAGCGTCATGATGTCTCTGTTCGTACACCTCGTAAGCCTGCACGATCTTCTGCACCAGCGGATGCCTTACAACGTCCTTGCTGGTCAGCGTGCAGAATGCAATGTCATCGATCTTGCGCAGTACATCGACTGCAACCTCAAGACCGCTCCGGGAATCAAAGGGAAGGTCCTTCTGTGTCAGGTCTCCGGTGATGATCACTCTGGAGCCGAAACCGATACGGGTCAGGAACATCTTCATCTGAGCCGGGGTGGTGTTCTGCGCTTCATCCAGGATGATGAACGCATTGTCAAGCGTGCGGCCGCGCATATATGCGAGCGGTGCAACCTCGATCGCACCCTTCTCGGAATTCTTGGCGTAACTCTCCGGTCCCATGATCTGATAGAGGGCATCGTAGAGCGGTCGAAGATACGGATCCACCTTGCTCTGCAGGTCACCGGGAAGGAAACCCAGTTTCTCTCCGGCTTCTATGGCAGGCCTGGTCATGATGATCCTGGACACTTCCTCATTCCTGAATGCAGTAATCGCCATCGCCATGGCAAGATAGGTCTTGCCCGTTCCGGCAGGGCCGATCCCGAATGTGATCATGTGGTTCCGGATGGCATCTACATATTCCTTCTGGCCGTAGGTCTTGGGGCTGACCGGCTTGCCACCGATCGTATGACAGATGATATCGCCATTGATCTGGGAGACGCCGCCGTCATGGTGTTCCAGTGCCAGGGAGAGATCATAATTCACGATCTGTTCTGTAATCGTCTCACCCTTCATGGCAAGTCTTGTCAGATCTTCAAGGACCTTCCGGGCACCGTCGGGACCATTTCCTGCGCCAATGATCTTCAGTCCTCCGCCCCGGCTGATCACCGTGACATTCAGAGACCGCTCGATCGTCTTCAGATACCGGTCAAACTGACCGAATACCTGACTCTGCAGCTGTTCCGGGATCTCCAATTCTCTTTCAACAAGTGCCATTCAGTTACCTTTCAGAACCAGATAAATGACTATCATCTCATAAAAAACCACATTGTATTATATAAAACTCCTCTCCATCCGTCAACGGCTGAAGAATCCTTCTATACCGGCACGCGGACTCATTTATGATACGGTTCTCCACGTGTGATGCGCTGTGCACGGTAGATCTGTTCCAGCAGAATGACACGCATCATCTGGTGCGGAAAAGTCATGGCTGAAAATGAGAGCTTCTCGTCGGCTCTCCTGAGCACAGCGTCTGACAGGCCAAGCGAACCGCCGATCACAAAGAGAATATGGCTGTACCCATTTACCTGCAGACTCTCGAGGTGCTTTGAGAAACCTACCGAATCATAGGGTCTGCCGTCGATGGCCAGGGCGATGACATAGGTGTCCGCTGACCGGTCATACTTCCCGATCTCGCGAAGGAGGCGCTCCCCCTCCTTCTCCTTGATCTGCAGCTCCTGTGCAGGGGAAGCA
>OMSN01000128.1 GCA_900313765.1 uncultured Eubacteriales bacterium | reverse complement strand
TATCCGGCATCAGTTTACAATCTTCAGGAGTTTGTCCATCACGATCACGGTTTCTTCCTCACTGTGCACCGCGCAGAAGATCGTGTCATCGCCGCCTATACATCCGGCAACTTCTGACCAGTTCATGGCGTCGATCGCAGCCGCGACTGCCATCGCCATGCCGGAGACAGTATTGATTACCAACAGATTGCCTGCCCTGTCCATGTTGATGAAACCGTCTCTCAGTACTCTGAGATATTTCTCGCTCATCTGTCTGGAGCCGGGTGACAGGACCGCATACTTCTGGTGCCCGCCGCTCACAGAGATCTTGGTGAGTTTCAACTCACGGATATCTCTGGAGATCGTAGCCTGCGTCACGCGGAAGCCTTCCTCCTTGAGATAATTCGCCAGTTCTTCCTGGGTTTCAATATCATACCGGCCAATCAGTTCTATAATCTTTGCTTGTCTTCCAATCTTCATGTTCTGTCCATCCTGCTGTCTGTTATCTGAGTTTGTTTCTAAGGTTGGTGACGAAGCTGGTATGATTCAGCTTCACAAAGTGAGTCTTCTGCTCCGTCTTTGCTATGGTGACTTTGTCGCCGCACGCCATGCCGAATATGACGTCACCGTCAAAGGCAATCTCTGCGCTGCCTTCCGAAGGCTCCGCGTTGCCGCAGATCTCCACTGTAACCGAGACATTGTCCGGAAGTACGATGGTTCTGGAGACCAGTGTATGCGGTGCTATCGCAGTAAGCAGGATCAGAGAAGCATCCGGCGATACGATAGGTCCTCCGGCTGAAAGTGTATATCCTGTAGAACCTGTCGGCGTTGATATGATAATCCCGTCTGCCCTGTAGGAACAGAGAAAAGTGTCATCTACATAGATGTTGAAGTCCACAACACGAAGCCTTCCGCGTCGTGATATGACGATATCGTTCAGAGCGATATCTTTGATCTGACTTCCCTCCGACTTATATACGGTTCCGCGGATCATCATCCGGTCTTCAATAAAATACCTGTTTGTGATCAATCGGTCAAGGGCATCTGTGACATTGGAGACTTCGATCTCAGCCAGATAGCCAAGCGTTCCCATATTGATCCCAAGGAGAGGCAAGCCGGTTCCGACGATATCTCTCGAAGCATGAAGCAATGTGCCGTCACCGCCGATCGCGATCACACATTCCACATCATCCGGTATCGAAGAGGCGTCCGTATAGGTCTTTCCCTTAGAATCGACAGTTTCACCATACCTCTGAAGATAGCACATTTTCCCTCTATCTTCCAGATAGTTTTTTACAAAAACACTCTGGTTTTTTGCAAACTCTTTAAGTTCATTTACGATAACAAAAAAACTGTTCATCTTTCGTTCTGTTCCCGCACTCCTGACAGAGTATTATGTGCATCCTGAACGATACTGTGAATGGTACCGGGGTCTGACCCCTCTTCAGGCACAGTTCCTTTTACAAAGCATGCCAGATACTCAATGTTGCCTTCCGGTCCGGTGATGGGAGAAAATGTGAGTCCCCGGCATGAAAAACCGGCTTCGCGTGCATAGGCAAGTACATTTTCGATCACTTCCTCATGCACGGCGGGATCTCTGACAACTCCTTTCTTCCCGACCTTCTCTCTTCCTGCCTCGAACTGGGGTTTGATCAGTGCCGCGACACATCCGTTCTCTTCCAGCGTGTCCCACACCGGCCCCAGTATCAGTCTGAGTGAAATGAATGATACATCTATGGATGCGAACCGGGGGCGTTCCGGAAGGTCGTCCGGCGTCAGTTCTCTCGCGTTGAACCGTTCCATGCACACCACACGGGGGTCATTGCGCAGTTTCCAGTCCAGCTGTCCGTGTCCAACGTCGATGGAATACACCTTCACGGCGCCGTTCTGGAGCATGCAGTCTGTAAATCCTCCGGTGGACGCGCCGATATCCATGCAGACGCTGCCTGCAAGATCCAGGTCAAACTGCGCGATAGCCTTCTCCAGTTTCAGCCCGCCTCTGCTGACATACCGCAGGGCATGGCCGCGGACTTCTATCTCGCTGTCTGTGTCAAACTTCATTCCGGCCTTGTCTTCCTTCTGTCCGTTCACATAGACACAGCCAGCCATGATGGTCGTCTTGGCCTTCTCTCTGGAGCTGAAATATCCGTTTCTTACAAGAAGTATATCCAGTCGCTCTTTCATCTGATATGTCCGATCATCCTTGTCTGTATCCGTCTCAGGATACTCTGTGCGTCGATGCCTGCCTGCTGCCTGAGCAGCTGTGCCGGGCCTGCGTCCATATACGTGTCCGGAAGCGTGATCTGTTCCACTTCCGCATGGATCCCCGACTGGCTGAGGCAGGATACAACATGCTCCCCGAAACCGCCTGCTGCCACATTTTCCTCCATCGTCACAAGAAGAATATGCTCGGATGCGGCGATGCGCAGCGTCTCCTCGTCCATGGGTTTCAGGAACCTGCAGTTGATCAGGCTGCAGTTGGCACCGTCCCACTTCATCAAGTCGCGTACCTTCTGCGCCGTCTCTACCATATTCCCGGCTGCGAGCAGGCAGATATCGCTCTCGTCGTAGAGGATCTCCCATCTGCCATACTCCACGGGAGCGCGGAATTCCTCCAGTCCGTCATACGCACGACCTGCCGGACAGCAGACCGCTGTCGGCCCCTTCGCGCTGCGAAGTGCCCACCGAAGCATGTCCGCCAGTTCGAAGCGGTGCTTGGGAGCCATCACTGTCAGATTCGGGATCATTGTCAGGCAGGACAGATCAAGTATTCCCTGAGAATTCCGTTCATCTGTGTCTGCAAGACCCGCTCCCTCTATGACAAACACCACATGCAGGTTCTGCATGCATACAGTGCGGGCCATCGGGTCCAGGCTGCACAGCACTGACGAAGAAGGAAGAACGCATACCGGGATCCTGCCTTCTCCTGCAAGTGCGGCACTGAAGGTAACCGCTTCTGAAGGCGTCCTGGCTGCATGGAAATGTTCCGGACCCAGCGTGATAAAGGAATCCGATCCCGTCTCTTCCTGCACGCCTGCCGTGACCACTGCAAAGGGGCCATCTCCGGCGCATTCCCTGCACAGCACCTCTGCGACAATACTGCTCCAGCTCATCATCATTTACGCCTTGTCGCCAGTTCTTCGAGGAGCCGGCGCAGGAATTCATGCTCTGCGCTCAGAGAATCAAAGTTCCTGAGTGCATTTTCAGATAACCGCTCTACCCTCTGTTTTCCGGCCGGTACTCCGAACAGCGAGACGAACGTGGTCTTCTTATTTCTCACATCAGAGCCGATGGGTTTGCCAAACTCCTGGGCATTGCCCGTCACATCCAGGATATCATCCTGGATCTGGAATGCCAGTCCGATGTCCCTGCCGATCTCTTCCAGCTTGCTCACCTGATCTGCAGGGGCTCCTGCGAGGATCGCTCCGATCATCAGGCTTCCTTCTATGAGCGCACCTGTCTTGGTCGTGTTGATGAACTCAACCTGCTTCTCCGTCAGGGCACGCCCTTCATACTCTACGTCGCAGGACTGTCCGCCCAGCATCCCGTTGATGCCGCTCTTGGCAGCCAGGACCCGGAGTGCCTCTGCGATCCGGCTGCATACAGAAGGATCTTCATCCTTATGTTTCAGCTCATCAAAGGAGCGAAATGCGGTCTCATATGCGTAATTCAGCAGGACATCCCCGGCCATGATCGCCATGGGTTCCCCGAATTCCTTGTGTGTTGTCTTTTTCCCTCTGCGCATGGCGTCATTGTCCAGCGCAGGCAGATCATCATGGATCAGGGACGAATTGTGGATCATCTCCATGGCCGCCATGAACGGCGCGATCAGAGTGCTCCTGCCACCGTACATCTGATAGGTGCACTCCATCATCATCGGACGAAGGCGTTTGCCCCCCACTTCCATACTGTAATTGACTGCCGACAGGACGGTCTTCTGAAACCCTGTTTCCTTCGGCAGATAATCCCGGATCACTGCATTCACATGCTGTGTCCTGGCCTTCAGTTCATCATTAAAGTTCATTTATTCTGGTCCTAACGTTATTCTGCTTCTGTTCCAAAAGATGTCTCATCAAAAGGTCTGAGTGTGTAGCCAGCACCGCCCGCCGCCTGCTGCAGTACCTGAACCTGCTTCTGGACGAGGTCGATCTTCCCGCCTGCCTGTTTCAGGAGCTCACTGCCTTCCTTGTAGAGGGCAAAGGATGCCTCCAGCCCGGTCGAGGGGTCTTCCAGCGCCGCGGTGATCGCATCCAGCCTGGCAAAGGTCTCTTCCAGCGTCATCTCAGTCTTCTTAGTATCCGTTTCCATCCTGACTCCTTATCTCCTCCACGCGTGTCTTCGCGCTGCCATCTCTCATACGGACCACCAGGCAGTCCCCTTCCGCAAGCTCTGAGGCGGAACGGATCCCTCTGCCGTCCTCCCGCTCCACATAGGCATATCCGGCGTCCAGCTTGGCCTGCGGAGACAGTGCATGAAGCCGTCCTTCCAGCAGTTCCAGCCGGTGCAGGGCACTTCTGGTCTGTTCATTTATCTTCGAATCCAGAAGCAATGAGGAGCGTTCCATGCGCTCGCGGGCCTCTCTGACACGCATCTCCATGAGCGTATTCATCCGGTCCGATGTCTGTGCAAGGAAATGAACACTCTCCCTGAGTTTTCCTTCCGGTCCCTTGAGCTGCAGTTTCAGGGAATACCGCTCTGCCCTCTGCCTGGTCACATCCAGGGTGTGGTTCATCAGCTGCGCCATGCGGAGTCTCTTCTCATCGAGTCTCAGCATGGTCTGGGTCATATCAGCCACCGCCAGTTCCGCTCCCGCGGATGGTGTGGGAGCCCTCAGGTCCGCCACAAAGTCGGCAATGGTGGTATCCGTCTCATGACCGACCGCCGAGATGACGGGGGTTGAGCAGTTCCAGATGGCATAGGCCACCTTCTCTTCATTGAACGCCCACAGATCCTCTATGGATCCGCCGCCTCTTCCGGCGATGATCACATCCACACAGCCCAGCGCATCGAGCGCTTCTATGCCGGCGGCCACAGAATCTGCCGATCCTTCTCCCTGCACCTTCGCAGGATACAGGATGATGCGGATCCCGGGATTCCTCCTTCTGGACACCGTGATGATGTCCCTGACTGCCGCGCCGGTCTCTGCCGTCACCACGCCAAGCGTACGGATATACTCCGGAATCGGCTTCTTGTAGGACGGGTCAAACATTCCCATCTCCATCAGGCGCGCTTTCAGAGCTTCATACTGCTCGTAGAGCCTGCCCTGCTCGTAGAGCCTGCCCACGCCCGATTCCATCCGCACGGCCGTCACATAGAGCTGGTACGTGCCGTCCCTCTCAAAAACACTGATCTGCCCGTACGCGATGACGCTGTCTCCGTCCTTGAGAGGCGTCTTCAGGTTCCGGACAGAGGAAGCCCACATCGCGCAGCGAAGCTGGCTCTTCTCATCTTTCAGGGAGAAATAAAGATGCCCGCTGGATGCATATTTCACATTGGACAGTTCGCCCCTGACATAGATATGGGCAAGCACCGGATCCTCGGAAAACAGAGAACTGATATGATGGTTGACCGCACTCACCGTATAGACCGGTGGTCTTGTCCGGGTCGCCATATCTCTTCCTCCTTCACGTGCAGGATCACTGAGCGCTGCCTGCGCCTGCCTGTCTCTGGATCTTCCCCAGGATTCCGTTCACGAAGGAGGAAGAATCATCTCCTCCGAACTTCTTGGCAAGCAGGACCGCTTCATTGATCGCCACGCCTGCAGGGATCGTCTCATCATAGAGAAGCTCATAGACGCCCAGGCGCAGGATCGCCAGATCCGCCCTGCTCATACGCTCTGTCTTCCACCCGACAGACACGGTGTCCAGCAGCGCGTCGATCTCATCGCGCTTCCTGCACACTGCCATCGCTTTCGCCTTGACCTCTTCGCGCGCCTCCTGCGGCACGTCTTCCGGAGAATAGTCAAGGCCGTCGCCTCCGACATGGGTGAAATAAAGATCCAGCTGTGTCATCAGGTCCTCATCGGAGGAAAGATAAAAATCGCTGGTGAACAATTCATTGAAAATGTGCTCTCTTAACTCTCTTCTGGTCATAGATCCCTCTATCGTGTTCTGGTACTGATTCCTGCACATAAAAAGCTGCCCTGAAGACCGATCGTGTATTTACATGTGTTCGGCCTTCCGGCAGCCCTGCGTGCTTCTTATAATTGGTTGAAAAGCCTGTCCTGGACAGCGGCACAGGTATCCGGCACATTATATCCATAACGGATATTGACCTTCATCCATACATGAACCTGCGTGTCATCCACCGTGAGACGAATTCCCTTGTTCAGGCTCTTGAATCCCATCTTCCCGATCACTTCACGGGTCGCATTGCCTGCCAGGGATGCTACGCCCTTCACATCAGAAGCTGCAAGTCCGGCAATTACGGATACGACATCATCTGCTATCTTCACTTCGCCCTTCTCACCTGCCTTAAGCGTATTCATATGCTTTGTTTCACTTGCCATGAGCGTAACCTCCTGCACTAATATTCATCTAATCTTACAGCATCGATGCCCACAAATCAAGTTAACGGGCAAACTCTTCGAGTTTCAGGCCGGGATTGCGGTCTTCCACCATCCCCACGGACCAGGGATTGACGAACAGGAGCAGCGGACGCATCTTAAGGTCCACGATCCTCTTCATGTCCGAAGTGCCGACGATCGTCTCAACATTGACTTCATCCGGATTCGCGATCCAGCGGATGTATTCATAGGGAAGCTGATCCATGCGGATCTCCACATTGTATTCATTTTCCAGACGATACTTCAGAACGTCGAACTGCAGGACGCCGACCACACCGACGATGGTCTCCTCCAGGCTTCCGTTGGGCTCTTCAAAGATCTGGATCGCGCCTTCCTGTGCAATCTGCGCCATCCCTTTGACAAACTGCTTCCTCTTCATGGTATCCATGGGCCGCACTCTGGAGAAATGCTCCGGCGCGAAGGTCGGGATCCCTTCATAGGCAAATTTGCGCCCCGGCATGCATACCGTATCTCCGATGGAGAAGACACCCGGATCAAATACGCCGATGATATCCCCTGCATATGCCTCCGACACCACGTGTCTCTGTTCAGCCATCATCTGCTGGGGCTGGCTCAGGCGCATCTTTCTTCCGCCCTGCACATGGAACACTTCCTTGTCCGCCTCAAACTTGCCCGAGCAGATCCGCATGAACGCGATCCTGTCGCGGTGCATTTTATTCATGTTCGCCTGGATCTTGAACACAAAGGCTGAGAACGGTTCTTCCACCGGATCCACCAGTCCGCAGTCGGCAGTACGCGAGAGCGGCGGCGTTGTCATCTCCAGGAAATAGTTCAGGAAGATCTCCACACCGAAGTTGGTCAGCGCAGATCCGAAGAATACCGGAGACAGCTGGCCTGCAGATACCTTCTCCTGATCAAACTCAGCGGATGCACCGTCAAGCAGTTCGATCTCAGAGAGCAGGTTCTCCTTCGCGTCCTCCCCGATAAAATCACTCAGAGCAGGATCGTCGATATCGATCTGGGTCGCCACACCTTCTTTGGTACCCTTCTGGGTATCCTGGTAGGTTACCACATGGCGGCTCCTGCGGTCGTAAACGCCCTTGAATTCCCGGCCCGAACCGATCGGCCAGTTCATGGGACAGGTAGCGATCCCCAGTTCCTTCTCGATGTCATCCAGAAGGTCAAACGTATCGTTCGCATCCCGGTCCAGCTTATTGATAAAGGTGAAGATCGGGATATGGCGCATCACGCAGACCTTGAACAGTTTGCGCGTCTGCGCCTCAACACCCTTGGACGCATCGATCACCATGACCGCCGAATCCGCAGCCATCAGTGTACGGTACGTGTCCTCCGAGAAGTCCTGGTGCCCCGGCGTATCCAGAATGTTGATGCAGTATCCGCCATAATTGAACTGCAGAACGGAACTCGTGACGGAGATACCTCTCTCCTTCTCGATCTCCATCCAGTCCGAAACCGCATGGCGGGCTGTCGCCTTGCCCTTGACCGAACCAGCCAGGTTGATGGCACCGCCATACAGCAGGAACTTCTCCGTCAGCGTAGTCTTGCCGGCGTCAGGGTGGGAAATGATTGCAAACGTTCTTCTCTTCTCTATCTCTTGTCTCAGATTGCTCAAAGCAGCTCTCCTGTATTCATGATTAATATAACGATTTATCTTACCAATCCCGGGAATTCATGTCAATTCTTGGTCGCTTCGCGGCTGCAGCAACTCGCAAAGCTCAGGCGGCTTCACG
Organism: uncultured Eubacteriales bacterium; assembly: GCA_900313765.1. GTDB lineage: Bacteria > Bacillota > Clostridia > Lachnospirales > Lachnospiraceae > Porcincola. The sequence goes on along the minus strand of OMSN01000128.1, from coordinate 828 downwards.
TCGTTTTCAGTCGTGCCCGCAGAGCTCTACGCACTAAACTGCCAGGCGGACTGTACCGTCGTTGGTTGTCAGAAAGCGTCCCGTTGGGTATAATAGCATGGACTACGAAGGACGCTGTCTCCACGAAGGAGTTGAATTATGAGTGATAAACGTGTTGTTGTCGCCCTCGGGCATCAGGCTCTGGGAACGGATTTTCCCGGACAGTTCAAAGCAGTGCATTCTTCCGTCAAGGTCCTTGCGGATCTGATTGAGGAAGGGTGCCAGCTGATCATCACCCACAGTAACGCCCCGCAAGTCGGTATGATCCATACCGCTCTGAATGAATATGCAAAGAATCACGAAACCTACAATGCTCCGATGTCCATCTGCTCTTCCATGAGCCAGGGCTTCATCGGCTACGACATCCAGAACATGCTGCGCACGGAGCTGATCTCCCGCGGGATCTACCGTACCGTCGCCACCATCATCACGCAGGTCATTGTCGACCCCTATGATGACGCATTCTACCATCCGATCAAGGTGATCGGGCGTTATCTGACCCGTGAAGAGGCAGACGCCGAGGAAGCGAAAGGCAACTATGTTGTCGAAGATCCGGGCAAAGGATGGCGTCGGATCGTTGCAAGCCCCAAGCCGGTGGACATCGTCGAGATCGAGGCGATCAATGCCCTTGTCCGGGCCGGCCAGATCGTCATCGCCGGCGGCGGAGGAGGCATACCGGTGCTCAAACAACCGCACCGCCTCAAGAGCGCCAGCGCCATCGTCGAGAAGGATCTCACTGCAGGAAAGCTCGCAGACCTGACGGACGCGGATATGCTGATGATCCTCACC
>OMSN01000079.1 GCA_900313765.1 uncultured Eubacteriales bacterium | reverse complement strand
GGGTCTCCCTTGATGTTGTATCCGGTGGTCGGATTCTGCTGATGTCCGGTCATTCCCGTGATGGAGTTGTCCAGGATGATGACAGTCGAATTACTCTGATTATACGCAATATTCGCAAGTCCGGTCATACCGGAATGCATAAATGTGGAGTCACCTATGACGCATACGGTATGCTTCTGCGATTCTTCTCCGCCCATCTTGTTGAAGCCGTGGATCGCTGAAACGGAAGCGCCCATGCACAGAGTCATTTCCATGGAAGCCAGCGGAGCGACCGCACCGAGCGTATAGCATCCGATGTCGCCAAGGACCGTGCATCCAATCTTCTTCAGCGTATAGAACAGACCTCTGTGAGGACATCCGGGGCACATTACCGGAGGACGCATCGGAAGCGTTTCCTGAAGGGTGCGGCCGGACTTTGCTTCCTTGCCAAGGGCTTTCGCAATCAGGTTCTGGGAGAATTCTCCGCAGATGGGAAGGATATCCTTGCCCTCGACCTTCAGTCCGAGCGCCTTGCAGTGGTTCTCCATGATCGGATCCAGCTCTTCCACCACGACCAGGCGGTCAACCTTCGACGCAAAGTCCAGGATCAGCTGATCCGGAAGCGGATTGGCCATACCGATCTTCAGGATAGATACGGAATCACCGAAGACTTCCGTCACATACTGATAGCAGGTGGAGGAAGTGATGATGCCAAGCTGGGTTCCGCCCATCTCCACGCGGTTCACCGGAGCGGTTTCCGCATACTCTTTCAGAAGGCGCGTGCGCTCTTCCACGATGGGATGTCTCTTCTTTGCGTTGCCCGGCATCATAACATACTTGGCAATGTTCTTCTCGTAGGACTTCACCGGTACGGTGCGGTCTGAAGGTTCTACAACTGACTGTGAATGTGCGACGCGGGTGCACATCTTGAGAAGGACCGGAGTGTCAAAACGCTCGGAGAGCTCATAGGCAAGCTTCGCGAATTCCAGAGCTTCCGCGGAATCGGACGGCTCCAGCATCGGCACTTTCGCCGCAATGGCATGATGACGGGAATCCTGTTCATTCTGGGAAGAATGCATACCGGCATCATCGGCCACAACCACGACCATACCGGCATTGACGCCTGTATAGGACATGGTGTAGAGCGGGTCTGCAGCCACATTCAGTCCGACATGCTTCATGGCACAGAAAGAACGGTATCCGGCAAGAGAAGCACCGAAGGCACTCTCCATCGCAACCTTCTCGTTCGGCGCCCACTCACAGTAGACTTCGTCATATTTCGCCAGTTCCTCCGTCACCTCCGTACTCGGAGTTCCGGGATAGCTGGATGCGAAACAGCACCCTGCTTCATAGAGACCACGGGCAACTGCCTTGTTGCCCAGCATCAGTTGTTTCATAGTTCTTTCCGCCTCCATTTCTGCATATTCTTACACGTTTGATGCATATTTTAATATAATGCGGTGTATAATTCCAGTTCGGACAGCCATACTTCTTAAGTATATGCAATATTATCCATATGAGGCCGAACCGGATCCCATAGCAATGATTATAATATAGGATGCTTCGATGGTACAGAAAAAGTTGCGCAGGAGAAGCGCTGTATCCGGCAGTGAATAAAAAAGACCGGTGCAGGGGGCTGCATATGCTTCCCCTGCACCGGTATCTTTATTCTGCACTCTCAGAGTTTCAATCTTCAGCCTCTGCCGCGAGGGCTGCTTCCTTCTCCGGGCACATATGGTTTCTATAGCTGTTTCCACTCTCCAGCCATTCTCCACAGTATTCACACTGTACCATCTCCGGATCTTCATGCTCTGCCTCTGCCGCAAGAGCAGCTTCCTTCTGAGGACACATATGGTTCCTGTAGCTGTTTCCAGTCTCCAGCCATTCTCCACAGTATTCACACTGTACCATCTCCGTCTTGTCCCCGGATGTGGACTGTGCTGCCGCTTCTGGCTTCGATGCTGCCGCTTCCGGCTTCGTGGAGCTGAGGAAACCTGCATAGACATAGCCTGTTGTGGAATTGTAAGAGACCTGGACCCATCCGTAGTCAGCGCCGTTTCGCTGTACACGTCCGGTCACTTTGACGGATTCACCGTAACCAAGCGTTCCGATCACGGTCTCAGAAGTGGAGCATCCGGTTCTCACGTACAGACCAGATGCAGTGGAATACAGAATCTCATCCGCAGGTACGATCGAAAATTCGCTGGCAGCAGCGGTTTCCTTCTGAATGGCTGTCTTGGTATCGTATTTCAGGACCCTGGCAGAAGACATCATGGTTGCGACCTCTGCGCACTTGGATGTATCGGTCAGAGCTCCGGTAATCAGGAACACCTCATTCTTCGAGGAGAACATCGCCTCCAGTACATTTACATAATGATTGTCTGCGATCTGGCGTTCCGGAAGTTTCTCTCCGTTCGCGAAGTGCTGAATGGTAACGGTGTTGCTGCCATCACTCAGGACGATCCAGTTGGCCGGATCTGTCATCTCTTTCCAACTCTCATCCGGCAGTTCGATAGAGAGAACGCCGTCTGAGGATGTGTAAGTCTGCGGCTGTGCCATCGTCGGAATTGCTACGCACGCTGTAAGAACACCGGCTGCGGCTGCGCCAATTGCTGCTTTTCTGAACATTTTGCTGAATATACTCATTTTTAATTTTCTTCCTTTCATCAACTATAAAATTCGTTTCTATACTGTGTTATATACCATGTTTTTTTCAAAATTCAGCTGCCGTCTTGCAAAACGGCAGCTGTCTGACTCTCTGTTTTCAGTTATGCCCTATTCAATCACATCAGTTCTTGCTGCTGTGTCCCAGGATCTCAAGCAGTCTCAGGAACAGGTTGACGATGTCTACGTAGATCTCGCAGGCCGATGCAACTGCGTTTCCGACTGTATGCGGAACCTGCTGGGATCTCCAGACGTCATATCCGATGTAAAGGCTGAACAGAACAGCTCCGAAGTAGGCGATGATGATCGTGTCGATATGCAGGAGCCATACTACGATGTAAGCGATGATCATACCGATCAGGCATCCGAGCAGCATTCCGCCGATCTTGCTGAAGAACTTCGGGAATGCGATGCTGAGCAGGATCATGATCCCGGTAATGATACCGGTGTACAGGAATGCCTGCATGACTACTGCAGAACTCACTCCGCCATACGCCTGAACAACCACTGACAGGATCAGTCCCATCGGAACTACGATCATGTTATATCCGACAAAGCGAACTGCCGTCGATCTGGAACGGTGTACCATGAATGTTCCTGCGATTACCAGTACCAGGTATCCGACAAACAGTACGATCGGATTGATGGACAGTGCCAGTTTCGTGCATGTCATACACATGACAATGTTTATGATGATTCCGTACAGAATCATGCCGCCCATGATCAGATTGTATACCGATGTGGAGATGCCGGTTCCTTCCGATGCACTCTCATACTTAACTTTGCTGAAGCCTACTGAATTTGTTGAACTGTTTTCCATTTTCTATTTCCTCCAAGTAATTCTTTTTTCTATTCTCTGTTTTCTATATTTTATATTGATTGGCCCGCATGTCTGCGCGGGCTGCGTTGTTATTTCTTACATGTACATATACGCACCGCAGCCATGGCATCCACGCATTTTAAGCACATTTTTTTCACAAATTGCACGAGTGGTCATGCTCGTTCAAACCATTCGGTTCAGCCATACAGATGCAGCATCTGCACACCCTTGCGTGCGGCTCTGTAGATCGGGCTCTCCAGGATCTTCCGCGCATTCTTCAATTCCTGCCTGATGGCGATGTGCTGCGGACAGTGACGCTCGCATTTTCCGCACTCCACACACTGGGAAGCGGAAGATGGGTTCTTCCTGAGCGCAGTCGTCATAAAGTATTCTTTCAGGCCTGCTGCCTTTCCTTCGCTGAAGCATCGATTGTAGGCGGAGAAAGTGCCGGGGATATCCACTCCCTGAGGACATGGCATGCAGTAATGACATCCGGTGCAGCCCACCTTCATCTTTGCGTTGATGACGCCGGCAACCTGCTGCAGCATGTCAAGATCTTCTTCCCTGAGCACACCCGGAACGCCATGACACGCGGTACGGATGTTTTCCTCCAGCATCTCCATGGAATTCATTCCGGACAGGACAACGGTCACTTCTTCCTGGTTCCAGAGCCAGAGGAAAGCCCAACCGGCCGGACTGTGGTGTGCGTCATGTCCGCGGATGATCTTCACGGCGTCTGCGGGGAGCTTCGTTGCCAGCCTTCCGCCGCGAAGCGGTTCCATAATGACAACCGGAAGGCCTTTCTCATGAGCATACTGAAGGCCCTCTCTGCCGGCCTGTGAATGCTCATCCATATAGTTGTACTGGATCTGGCAGAAGTCCCAGTCATAGGCATCGATGAGTCTGCAGAACATGTCCGAGTTGCCATGGTAGGAGAATCCCACCTGGCGGATCTGACCGGATTCTTTCTTCTCCTTCAGCCAGTCCTCAATGCCCAGCGCTTTCAGTTTCTCCCACGCGGAGACATCATTGAGCATGTGCATCAGATAATAATCGATATAATCAGTCCGAAGTCTCTTCAGATGCTCATCAAAATACTTATCCAGCGCTTCCCTGGAGCGGATCATATAATGAGGAAGTTTCGTCGCGATATGGATCTTGTCGCGGATCTTGTTCTTCTCAAAGATCTCTCCGATCGCGGCTTCACTGCCCGGATAGATGTAGGCTGTGTCAAAATAATTGACCCCGGCCTCGTACGCACGCATGAGTTCTCTCTCCGTCTCCTCCATATCGATCCGTCCTGAGGACCGCGGCAGGCGCATACAGCCAAACCCCAGGCAGGACAGCTTGTTGCCGTATCTGTCTTCCCGATATTTCATTTTCATAGTTCTTCCCTCATTTAACTGTTTATTCACTTCTGAGCGCAGCGACCGGATCCTGTCGGGAAGCCTTTCTGGCCGGTATGGATCCGCCGATCAGATTCAGCAGGATGCAGAGCACGATCAGGATGAGCCCCGCTCCTGCCGGCAGATAAGCGTATACCGGCTGGTCTGTGAAGTTGTGGATCACTGCATTGATCGGGATCTGCAGCAGCAGGGTCAGCGCGATGCCGAACATGCCTGCGAGGATTCCGATAATGAAGGTCTCTGCGTTGAATACCTGTGTAATATTGCGGCGCGACGCGCCCATGGCCCGGAGGATTCCGATCTCTTTTCTTCTCTCCAGAACCGAAATGTATGTGATGATACCGATCATGATCGATGAGACCACCAGAGACACTGCCACAAAGGCGATCAGCACATAGGTAATCACATCGATGATCGTCGTTACGGAGGACATCAGAGAGCCGACATAATCCGTATAGGAGATCACCTTGTCATCGTACCCTTCATCTTCCATGGCACGATTGTATGCATCCAGGATATCGATTACCATTTCCTTGCTCTCAAAGTCCTTTGGGTAGATCGTGATCATGCCGGGCGTGTCTTTGTCCGCATAGCCAAACCGCAGCAGGTTGCCGCTGTAAGTCGAGCTGGCAGCGGCGGATGCAGCCGCATACATCTCCTGCATATGGGCTTCATCCATCTCCATCGAGATCACATCCCCGATCTTCTCCGGATCGATGACAAACAGATCCATCAGGGCAGGGAGCAGGTCATTGACTGCCTCCTCCAGAGTCGGTGATTTGCCGGTCCTTTGCAGTTCCCTTAGGATCCGTACCGTCTGCACGGCGCTGAGCGTCCCGTGCTCGTCCATCACCTCTTCCAGTCTTTCCCAGTCAAATGAAACTGCATCCGGGATGTTCTCAGGATGGATCTCCATCAGATCCCCGTAATCAGAGAACGCTCTGGTGCTGCCTTCTCCAAACGCAGCGCCGGTCAGGACATCGTAGTCCGGATAGGCAAGCTGTGTCTTCACGACGCCGCTTCCTGCTGCCTCGTCGATCAGGCTCAGCATCAAGCCTTCCCGGTATTCAATCCCGGGCTCAAGAATGCCGAGGGAGTTGTCTGATGAAGCCACCACTCCGGCGATCTCGATCTGAGGAGCTTCCTCCAGGAGAGCATTCATTTCCTCCTCACTGCCTGCGCAGTCGACCCACACTCCCAGTTTTTTGTCAAATGAGAAGCGTCTGCTGGCAGGAAGGACGCTGAACCGGATCCCCAGAAAGTCTTCCGGGTCATAGGCCCCGGATTCTTTCAGACTGGCATCCACCGCGGTTCCCGTCTTCATGCCGGAGATGATCTCATCCAGTTGTGTCCTGTCCTTCAGCCCCATCGTATAGAGCAGGTAATCCGGAACTGAGCCGTTTGGCATCAGCACCAGCACACACTCGCTGTCCTTCTGCGGCCAGTGTCCTGCCAGGACTTCGTAGGAGTTTTCGTACAGGTCTTCATTCTGCGGGAGCATGTAGAACACGTCGTTGCCGCTCCAGATGGACATCATACCGGACAGATTATCATCCATGGACAGTCCGAGCGCTGACATCGTCTGGTCCGGATTGACCTGTCTGTATCCGGCTTCTTCCTTCAGGTAGATCTGGGGACTGATCCCGTAGCTGTAATTCACACACCGGGTCACATCCTCGATCCCGCTGTATCCGCTGTCAAACCACCGCTTCAGAGAAGCAAGGTCATTGGCTCTGGCCCCGGAAAACATACCTCCCAGGATCTGCTGCTCTTTCACCTCATCCCCGGTGCTCTCCTGCGTCATGTCCGCATGCAACTTGGCCATGGCCGCCATGGAAGATTCCATGGAAAATGTGGAGGTTGAGATCTGCAGCGGGTATTCGCTCAGAGAATCCTCCTCCATCCGGTGGATGTAGCTGTGCGCTCCGGTCGACAGGGACAGGATCAGCGCAATACCCGTGATTCCGATGGAAGCCGCAAAAGCCACCAGCAGCGTCCTCGTCTTCTTGGACAGAAGGTTCGACACCGACAATGAGAGGGCTGTGAGGAACGACATGGACGGCTTCCTCATGCCGGACCTGGAGCCTCCGGATCCTGATGCTGCCGTTTCGCCGGCAGTGGTCTGCGCTGATGCAGCACCGGATGAATCGGGCTTCGCCGTCACTGTCTCCTGCGCAGCTTCCGGCAGCTGAGGGGCAGCAGTTTCCGGCCAGGCGGCAGGCGCATCCGGGTCATACGGATCACTGTCACTCTTCACCCGCCCGTCACGCAGTTTGAT
>OMSN01000160.1 GCA_900313765.1 uncultured Eubacteriales bacterium | reverse complement strand
TGAATTCGTTGAAAAACTGGGATCCGGATCCCCCACGCCGGGAGGCGGCGGAGCCAGCGCCCTGGTCGGGGCACTGGGGAGCGCACTGGGCAACATGGTGGCACACCTGACGATCGGCCGGAAGAAATATGCGGCAGTGGAACTTGACATGCTGGAATTGAAGGCACACGCATCGAATCTGCAGGCGCAGCTGCTCACACTGATCGAGCGGGATGCGGAGGTGTTCGAACCTCTGGCCAGAGCCTATTCTCTTCCGAAGGATACGGAAGAAGAGAAGAAGGAGAAAGACCGCGTTATGGAGAAGGCACTGAACCAGGCGTGCAGAATTCCCATGGAGATCATGGAGACGGTCTGTGAGTCTCTGGAACTGGTGAAGGAAGCAGCTTCGAAGGGGACGGTTGCCGCCGTATCTGACGCAGGAGATGCCGCGGTGTTCTGCAAGGCTGCCCTGCAGGGAGCATCCCTCAATGTGTTCATCAATACGAGATCCATGAAAGACAGAAGGGTTGCGGAAGAGTATAACCGCAGAGCGGATGAGATGCTGGAGAAGTACTGCCCTGTGGCAGATGAGATCTATGAGAATGTTAAAAACAGACTGAGATGAGGAATACCATATGGCAGACAGATTACTTGGCAAGGAAGTGACGGCATCTTTCAATGAACAGCTGAAAGAGCGGGTAAATGAACTGAAGAAACAGGGCATAACCCCGCTGCTTGAGATCATCCGGGTGGGAGAGGACCCCGGTGATCTGTCCTATGAGCGCGGTGCCATGAAACGATGCGAGACCATCGGTGTATCGGTCAGAAATGTAGTGCTGACACGGGATGTAACTCAGGATGAGATGCTTCGCGTGATGGATGAGGCTAATGAAGATCCGTCGGTTCACGGGGTCCTTCTTCTGCGACCGCTGCCGAAACATCTTGACGCATCCGTGATCGAGAACCGGCTCAGACCGGAAAAAGACGTGGACTGCATGACCGATCTTTCCATGAGCGGTGTCTTCACCGGCAAGAAACTGGGGTTTGCTCCCTGTACGCCGGAAGCTGTGATGGAGATCCTGGACCATTACGGGATCGACTGCTGCGGCAAGAGGGCAGTTGTGATTGGACGTTCCCTGGTCTTCGGGAAACCTGCGGCGATGATGCTGCTGAAGAAGAATGCGACCGTAACGGTGTGCCACACGAAAACGAAGGACCTTCCCTCCGTTGCGAGGGAAGCGGATCTGCTGATCGTGGCGGCAGGAAGAGCGAGGACTGTGACGGCGGACTATGTACGTCCGGGGCAGGTGGTCATCGATGTGGGCATCAATATGGATGAGAACGGGAAACTGTGCGGAGACGTGGACTATGACAGCGTAGAGAGCGTGGTGGCCGCCATCACCCCGGTACCCGGCGGCGTGGGATCCGTCACGACCTCTGTGCTGGTCGCTCATGTAGTGGAGGCAGCGGCACGCGCACATGAATGATGCGCGGAGTGCTGACGGAGCAGCCTCAACGTATACATTTTTACCAAATCGTATATTGTGCAATCGCGGACCGCTGGCTATAATCCGATATTAGCCGGCGGTTTGTGATATCTAACGCGCCGTTCGGCCAGATGACAGAACCGGAAAGACTGGGATGGGAAGGACAGACTGAGAAATGAAACTCGGATTGGTAATCGAAGGCGGAGGAATGAAATGTGCCTATACAGCAGGCATACTGGACAGGATGCTGGATGACGGACTGCATCCGGATTATGTGATCGGCGTGTCCGCCGGCGCTTCCTGCGGAGCATCTTTTGTGGCGGGGCAGAAAGACAGGAACCGCAGATTCTTCGTGGATCATGTCAGCGAGCCGGACTACATGGGATGGACCGCCTTTCGTCACAGCGGAGGGAATTTCTTTAACCTGGAATACATCTATCAGGACCTCACCGGCCGTGACGGAGCAGATCCTCTGGACTATGAAGCGATCATAAACAATCCCTGTGAATTCTGGGCGGTTGCAACGGATGCAGAGACGGCGCTTCCGTATTATTTCACGAAAAAAGACATTTCTCCCACAGATTATTCGGTTTTCATGGCAACCTGTGCGATCCCGGTGGCATGCCGCCCCGTGGAGATCGGCGGTCATCTGTACTACGACGGAGGATGCAGCAATCCGATCCCTGTCAGAAGGGCACTGGAGGCCGGCTGTGACAAGGTGATCCTTCTTCTGTGCCGTCCGAAGGATACGGTCAGAGGGCCCGAAAAACATCGTGCTGTCTATCATAAAGCGCTTGCCAGATTCCCGAAACTGATTCACAGTCTGGACGTGCGCCACGAACGCTACAACGCTTCTCTGCGGGCTGCAAGGCGCCTGGAAGAGAAGGGGCATGCGCTGATCATTGCCCCGCAGGAGGAACTTGATATCACAACCTATACGAAGGATCCGGGCGTTCTGCAGGGACTGTATGATACGGCGCTTCTGGAGTACGATGCGCTGAGAGAACGGCTGCTTGCCTTTTGTGAAGGGGATCATGTCTCAGCCTGACAGAAGAAGCTGCGGGAAAAGGTGGATCCGGATGCACTTAAGCGTGTCCGGAACAACGAAAATGCATACAGAAAACAGCAGAAAAACACGCTGTCATACCTGAAACAGCATAGCTGCAATACCTGTCAGGATGTATCAAAACACTAAAATTTACATTTATCGAATTAAGTATCAAAAGAATTTAAAATCACGCAAAAAAATTCCGAATCATTAGATTTTTCGGAATTTTTTTCGAATTAATGGTTGCAGGCCTTTTTTAAGTGGTTGTATAATAGCCGCGTTGGAGAAGGACCGGAATTGAGGAGCCGGAGCATTAACCAGAATGAGGAGGATATCATATGTCATATGTAGATGAGGTCTATGAGCGCGTAGTGGCACAGAACCCGTCACAGCCGGAGTTCCATCAGGCAGTCAAGGAAGTTCTTGCGACCCTTCGCCCGGTGATCGAGGAGAATGAAGAAGAATACAGGAAAGAAGCTCTTCTTGAGAGACTGACCACACCGGAGAGAGTGATCCTCTTCCGTGTACCGTGGGTCGATGACAAGGGACAGGTACAGGTCAATAACGGATTCCGTGTACAGTTCAACAGTGCGATCGGACCGTACAAGGGAGGACTTCGTTTCCATCCGTCTGTAAACCTGGGCATTATCAAATTCCTCGGATTTGAGCAGATCTTCAAGAATTCCCTGACAGGACTTCCCATCGGCGTGAGATCATGGCATTCTGCCAGAGCTTTATGACAGAGCTGTATCGTCACATCGGCGCAGATACCGACGTACCGGCTGGAGACATAGGCGTTGGCGGACGTGAGATCGGATTCCTGTATGGCCAGTATAAGAGAATCACCAAACTCTATGAAGGCGTTCTCACCGGCAAAGGCCTTACCTACGGCGGATCTCTGGCAAGAACAGAGGCAACCGGATACGGACTGATCTATTTCCTGGAAGCAATGCTCAAGGCGAACGGCAAGGATATCGCAGGTTCTACCATCGCAGTATCAGGCGCAGGCAATGTTGCGATCTATGCGATCCAGAAGGCACAGCAGCTCGGCGCAAAGGTTGTTACCTGCTCGGATTCCACAGGCTGGATCTATGATCCGGACGGAATCGATGTCTCTGTGCTTCAGGAAGTCAAGGAAGTGCACCGTGCACGCCTGACTGAGTACAAAGAGAAGAGACCGAATGCGGAATATCATGAGGGCAAGGGTGTATGGAGCGTGAAATGTGACATCGCATGCCCGTGCGCAACCCAGAATGAACTGAACCTGGAAGACGCGAAGACCCTGTATGAGAACGGCTGCTACTGTGTGGCAGAAGGCGCAAACATGCCTACCACACTGGATGCCACCGAGTTCATTCAGAGCAAGGGAATGCTGTTCAGCCCGGGCAAAGCCAGCAATGCAGGCGGCGTAGCCACCAGCGCACTGGAGATGAGCCAGAATTCCGAGCGTCTCTCCTGGACCTTCGAAGAGGTCGATTCCATGCTGAAGAGAATCATGAACGATATCTTCAAGAATGTGGAAGAAGCAGCAAAGCGTTACGGAATGGAAGGCAACTATGTTGCAGGCGCCAACATCGCCGGATTCCAGAAGGTTGCCGATGCCATGAAGGCACAGGGAATCGTCTGATTTTCCAGAAATGTACTGAATAACAGATATACAGGAACGGCCGTGAGCAAAAACGGCCGTTCTTTTTTGCATATTCACTTGTATTTACAGCGGATGATCAAGAATCATGGACGGATGATCAAGAATCATGTACTATAGGAAGTGTAATGAGATACAGATATAGACTGGACTCGGAAAGGAGAACACTGATTATGGCAGATACAAGATTCTTCAGATGCAGCGGATGCGGCAACTTCGTGATGTTCGTGGATGAGAAGACAGCATGTACACCGAAGTGCTGTGGAGAACCCATGGAGGAACTGACCGCCAACACAACGGATGCGGCTACAGAGAAGCATGTCCCATCTGTGACAGTCGATGGAAATAAAGTATGTGTGCAGGTCGGATCTGTGGAACATCCGATGCTGGAAGCACATTATATCAAGTTCATTTATCTGGAGACTAAGCTGGGCGGACAGATCTGCTACCTGAAGCCGGGTCAGGAGCCGAAGGCACAGTTCCTGGTAGCAGACGGAGACGAGGCAGTGGCTGTCTATGAGTTCTGCAATCTCCATGGCCTCTGGAAGGCAGAGCTGTGATGCTCTGTCGGTTCTAACCGGCCATTCTGTGATCATCGTTAATCAGCATGCGGGTGCGTTCATCGGACGCATCCGCATCTTTGTATCCGGTATCTTCTCCCGGTTCCAGATACCTTGCCATGATGGATATGCTGCCATTCTGTGTCCGGCACAGGATTCGGATGTCAGAAGTTTCCTCCAGGTCAGCATACCGAAGGTATGTACCTTCTGAATCGGACAGAAGGATATTCCTTGTCCTGCTGCAGATCCGTATCCCTGAACGTCTTCCTGTGATCTTTACTCTGGAAAGGTCCACATCCTCCAGCAGTTCATCATCGATCAGTTCTGACAGAACTGCTTTCTTCCCATATACATCCAGCTCTGCGCGCGTCTGTGAGGGGACACCGAAGATCTTCTGAGAATCTGAGCGGATGTACCATTGCAGAGAACCTGTGAGGTACTGGCCTGTTAGGAGCCTGAGGAGGAAGATCAGTGCGGCGGTCCCTGTTGCAAGAACTGCAGCTGTAAGGATAGGAATCCATGCAGCTGTAAATACCGGGCGCACGGATACTTCGAACCGGACCGGATCCGAATGCACTGTATCCGGGGAGTCTGTACTTTCTGCACAGATCGTCACGGCGCAGGTTCCCCTGCCATTTCCCCTGAGCTTCAATGTATTCCCTTCAACCATGCACTGCAGACAGGATGGATCAGAAGAGTGGACAGAAAACTGTATGGACTCTGAACCATCTCCGGAGAAACTCTCACCGTCTTCATATCGAAACAGTCCGGACAGGTCCAGGGACGCCCTGCACATGCCGGGCAGAAGACCGCTCAGGACAACCGGGCTGTCGATCGTACCAGTCTGAACGATCATGGGTGTTATGACCGTTTCGGTCTCGACAGCTAGCTCTGTCTGCACTTCGGTTTCTTCTTCAGTCTCAGTTTCTGTTTCTGCTTCGGTTTCAGGATCCGGAAGAGCGGTAAGGGCAGCTGCCTGCGACCTGACATATTCAGATACGGTGTGAAAGATATCAGTAAGAGAAGAGGAATCAGCTGTGATGACAGAAGATCCGCCGGTTCTGTCTGCCATATACCGGCACAGGGAGGGATCCAGAGCCCCGGTCGGATCCAGCATCACCGTATGGATCACAATGCCCGAATCGATGGAGTCTTCCACTGCTACAAGAACTTTTGTGAGAGATTCATTTTCAGCAGCCTCCTCGTTGGCGGCTTTCGGAAGGTCGATCTCACCGTCCGTGAGAAGCAGGATGCATCTGGCATGATCGGGGCCGGATTCCTGAAGCAGCAGTTGGGCAGCTTGCTGCATTGCAAGACCGATATCCGTATCACCTCTTGTGTAGCTGACTGCATGAAGACAGTCAGAGATAGCGGACAGACCGGCCGGAGTATCCAGACTGATAAGGGAAGAGGAGAGCACCAGCTGATCGGAGAAAGCAGTGACAGCCATTCTGGAGGCAGGAATCTTCGCCAGGTCCTCCATCAGAGACAGTGCAGCCTGCCTGCAGTGATAGTCAGGATCGGAACGCATCATGGAACCGGACACATCCATGACCAGGACCAGATCGATGCCGTCGGGGGCAGGGTCAGACGCGTATGTGATGCAGCATATGTGCAGAGCTGGAAGAAGGGACAAGAAGAGTACAAGAGACAGACGAAGTTGACGCATAGAGAACCTCCTGAAATGAAATATAGAAGTGATGGATAAAATGAGGAAATGCACATACTGTATGTGCATATAAAAAGAAATAAGAGATATGTGCAATCAGAAATGACTGACAAAGACAATGTATCGCAGATCCTTCGAAAAATCAACCATAAAAAAACAGGTCCCGCCGCTTCATGCGGGGGACCTGCAGATGTGTTCGTGTTCAGACCAGATTGGCATTGATCAGATCGGTGTAGGAACTCTTGATGGAGTGATAGAGTTCGATTCCCTTCTTCTGCCCCAGTTTCGTAACAAAGTAGTTGTAGAACTGCTGCTTGTTGGAAGAGGTTTTCAGAGCATTGCGGATCATCTCGATCTGGTTCAGGTCAAGCTGTACATCATTCCTGCGGCGGATCACCGACAGGACCGTGACAGGTTTCTGGGGGTCTGATTTCCTGCTCTCAGATTTCTGACTCTCAGATTTCTGATTCTCTGATCTTGGACTCTCTGATCTCTGGGACTCTGATTTCGGACTTTCCTGCTTTTCCTGAGGCTGGCTGTCCGGTACGGATTCACTCTCTGCCTGGGAGGAAGTGCTCTTCCTGCGGCCTCTGCGGCGTGCAGGGCGCTTCTTGGCGGGTTCTTCCGGCGCAGCGCTGTCCGCGGGGCTGTTCTGTGATTCGTCTGCCTGCTCCAGCTGGTTATCTGTATCAGTCTGCTGCGGCTGGCTGCCGGTATCGGTCTGCTGCGGCTCGCTTCCTGTATCTGCCTGCTGCGGCTGGCTGTCAGCGTCTGCCTGCTGCACGGCGCCGGTCTGTTCAGCGGTGTTTTCCGGACGGTCATTTCCTGCCATCGCAGGATCTGCTGCCTGCAGAAGTGTCTCTGAGGGCTGCGTGGCAGTTTCCTGCGCAATGACAGTTTTGGCTTCTTCGGATGCCGCATTCTGTCTGTTCTGCCTTCCGCCCGATCTGCGGCCTGATCGCTGCTGCCTGTCCTGCTTCATGCCGCGCGCTGCACTTTCGATGGAAGGGAAACGAAGGATATTCACCGCGTCATTCTCGGCAGCAGTCTTGATGCAGCAGTCGTATCCGCTGTCCT
>OMSN01000156.1 GCA_900313765.1 uncultured Eubacteriales bacterium | reverse complement strand
TTCATTTTCCCACGCAGGAACCAGATACTTTTCAAGTTCGGCTGCATATTCTTTCAGTCCCTGTTCATCCTCTGCCGTAAACCGGTCTTTCACAGGGCTGTCGATATCCAGCACGCCTATAACCGTTCCCTCGTGATGGAGTGGAATCACGATCTCTGAGGCGGATGCACTGTCACAGGCAATATGCCCCGGAAAAGCATGCACGTCCGCCACCCTCTGGATCTGGTCTGACGCGGCAGCCGTGCCGCAGACCCCTTTCCCAGGTGCGATGGTGATGCATGCCGTCTTGCCCTGGAACGGGCCCAGTATAAGTCTGCCGTCCCGCATCACATAGAATCCCGCCCAGTTGATCCGGTCCAGTGTCTCATAGAGAAGCGCAGATGCATTGGACAGGAGCGGCAGATAATAACTCTCCTGCTGCGCCAGTGCCCTTAACTGCTGTACCAGCATCCCGTAATCCGTCATTGCGTGAGCTGCCCCCTTCCTCTGTATGGTGCTTATTATAATATACAATAAGGGCGTTTCTCAAATGAAACGCCCCTGAAAATGTTTATTGTTTCAAAATCCGATCCTCGGTCAGACCGTCCTGCGGGCATCTTCAGCCCGGCAGATCCGTTATTCCGCGACCTTCACTGTGCCGGCATAGAAAGCGATGTCATCTTCTGTCACCGGAAGCTGGTTGTAACTCTCATCTTCCAGCTCTATGTCAAGCTCTACACACTTATTGCCGACCGGAATCACTGCGTAGGTCTTGGCCATCGCATAGTCCTGATACTTATAGGATACACTGGCATATTTGACGGTCGTTCCATCCTCCAGAGTGATCTCCGCCGGGTCTGATACTTCAATATCGGAGTAGTCTTCGTCAGACTCCATATAATCCGTATTCAGCAGGTTGGCAAGCGCCTCATCCGCATCATAGTAAACATTGAGCGAATAATTGACACTGCTCCTGTAATCCTCATCCGAGATCCCCATATAGGACTCGCTGCCATACTGGCACTTCATTCCTTCAGGAAGTGTGATATCGACAGCGATCTTCTCGCCCTCATAGTTCTCATCTTCCAGGTGATAGCTGCCGTCTTCATTGACCGTAAGACCTTCAAACAGACTGTCGTCTGACGGCTCCTCTGTGCCCAGTCCTACAGCACCGGTCACGTCGTCGACCACAGAACCCAGCGCACCCGATACATCTTCCGGCTCGACTGCAAGTGCCTCTTCCGGAATCACAACGCCGCCAAAGTCATCGTAGGAGACGGTGTATTCTGCTCCCAGTCTGTTGACTGTCAGATCCACAGCGCCGACATCATCCGATCCCATCATGCTCAGCGCGAACTGTGAGAGCGCTTCAAAATCGCTTCCTGTCAGATCCACAGAACCTGCAAGAGGAAGGAATGTCTCCGTATCAAAGTCGGATACCACCTTGATGTCAATGGTGTTGGCAATCATCTCTACCATGGAAAGGGTCGTTTCATCCAGAACTTCTCCGGCAACCTGTGCGGCATCCGAGATCAACTGTGTGAGAATCTCTCCGTTGATATCCACCACTGCTTCGTAAGCTTCACGGCCATTCACATCTGCCGCTTCCGGGCTCAGTGTCGTTGCACCGTCAAGGGTTGCCTTGACCTTCTTAGCCAGTTCCAGCATCTGTTCTGCATCGAGGTCAGAATCCTCTGTGGTGTACTGATTGAGGAATCCCTCAATATCACCGCTCATGACCTGATCCAGGGCAGCTTTCACCTGCTCCATGTCTTCGGCCGGAACGGCTCCTGCCTGCCATCCGCTGTCTGTATCATCCATGACCGTGCGCACATAGCTGACGCCGGTGCCATCCTCCTGTTCCATCATATACAGCTGCATGCTGCCTGCGGCCTGCTGTCCTGCAGCGGCGCCGGAGAACTGCATCTCGATCCCTGCCGCCAGCGGCTCTTTGGTCATCGAAAAGGATCCCTGCATCTCTCCTTCGATCGGAAGGGTCATCTGGGCTCCGTTCTCACCTGCCTGCGTGAGAGTTGCACTGATGTCCGCTCCTGCATCAAACGTACCGGAATACTGCTCTACAGTCTTCATAGCTTCTACAGCGTTCTTCTGCAGATCTTCACATGTCATCGCAGAATCAAATCCGGAAAGCATCAGAACGGCTGCTGTACCAATCCCAATCATCCCTAAGAGTCGTCTTCTCATTATTACCCCCTTGATCTGTATAAATGCGGGAAATACCGCGTTAATGTGTTAAATTATACATAACATTATTCAAAAATGCGTTCAATAGAGGATGTCTTATTTTTTTCTTACCATTTTGCTCAAATTCACCTAACATTTACAGACCGTATTCTGCTAACATGATTCAAAGAAATGAGACCGCCGTGACGTACAGACACTGTACAGATTCTTTCTGAGGGATAACCTGCTTTGATTATGCATCACCATCACAACACCACAGCGAGGGATATGACCGAAGGAGGGATCCTCCGGCATCTGATCGCGTTCTCCCTTCCGCTCCTGCTGGGCAATATATTCCAGATGCTCTACAATACCGTCGATTCCATTGTGGTCGGCAAGTTTGTAGGCAAGGAGGCGCTTGCTGCGGTGGGCTCCACCACCATGATCGTGAATATCATGATCTTTTTCTTCAACGGTGTTGCGATCGGAGCCGGCGTCGTGATCGGCAATTATTTCGGCGCAAAGAAGCTGGACCTTCTCCATAAGGCGGTCGAGACCACAATGGCTGTCACATTTCTGTTCGGTGTGTTCTTCACATTTGCCGGCATGGCTCTCGTACCTGCCATGCTCCGTCTCATGGCGACTCCGGAAGATGTATTTGATATGGCGAAGCTCTACCTGCAGATCTATTTCGCAGGGAGCCTTGGTCTGCTTATCTATAATATGGGAAGCGGGATCCTGCGTGCGGTGGGAGACACGGCCAGGCCTCTCTATTTCCTGATCTTCACCAGTCTTCTCAATACAGGGCTGGATCTGCTGTTTGTCATCGTCTTCAAGGCAGGGATCGCCGGAGCCGCCTGGGCGACGATCCTCTCTCAGTTCCTGTCTGCGCTGCTGGTTCTGGTTCTGTTGACCAGAACCGACGATATCTATAAGTTTACGTGGTCAGATCTTGGAATCGACAGGCAGATCCTGACGCGGATCATGGCGATCGGCCTCCCGGCGGGATTCCAGTCCATGGTCACCTCTGTGTCCAATGTGTTCGTACAGTCTTATGTCAATGGTTTCGGTTCTGCATGCATGGCGGGCTGGGCAAGTTATAACAAACTGGATTCCTTCATCTTCCTTCCGATGACCAGCCTGAACCAGGCAGCCACCACCTTCGTCAGCCAGAATATCGGCGCGGGGAAGGAAGACCGCGTCAACAAGGGAACTGTCCGCTCTCTGCAGGCAGCTGTCATTGTAACCGCAGTCATAGCGGCGATGCTGGTTGTCTTTGCGCCGCAGGCGACCGGTCTGTTCTCCAGTGATGAATCGGTGATCTATTATGGGGTTCTGTTCCTGAGAATGAATACTTTCTTCCTGGTATTCAATGCCATCAACCACGTGCTTGCAGGGGCACTGAGAGGGCGCGGAGACTCCCGGGCACCCATGTACTGCATGCTTGCCTGCTTCGTGGTGATCCGGCAGATCTACCTCTTTATCGGGTCCCGCATCGCCTACAATCCCTATGTGATCGGATTCGGCTACCCGGTGGGATGGATGACCTGCTGCGTTGCAGAAGTGACCTATTTTATGGTCAGGTGGAATAAGAAGTCTTCTCCCGCCTGATCCTGTCGTTCTCGATCCACTCATCCAGTGTCAGGGGGGTATAATCCGAGAACATGCAGAAGCAGTTGATCATCTGGCACGGGATCGGCGAAGGGCCTGCAGCATGTGCCAGTGTGACCTCAGTTGAACGGGTCTGCTTGATGAAGCTGTCCACCAGATATTCATCATGGGTATTATGCACATGTCCGTAGAGCATGTACACAAACGGAGCTTCTTTGCGCTTCCGGTACTGTCCGTTGTAACAGAAGACGGGGTAATGACACAGAATGACTCTTCGCCGGTTATCGCTGATCTCCGCGTACGGACGGATCCATTCAAACGCGGATCGGTCGAACTGGCGGTCCTTCAGAAACTCGTCATGGTTTCCTTCGATGAGATATTTTCTGCCATTGAGAAGTGCCAGAATGCTGTTTGTCGTCTTTCCCTTTGACACAGAGAAATCCCCCAGGATATAGACTTCATCCCGGTTCGACACTTTCGCATTCCACTGATTGATCA
>OMSN01000155.1 GCA_900313765.1 uncultured Eubacteriales bacterium | reverse complement strand
TATTCTCGATATCAAGGTCGCCCCCCAGTCTGTGCACGACCGCTTCGATCTTCCTGGCTCTCGGAAACAGGTATTCAAAATGAACCAGGCCAAAGCCTGCAAGGACAGCTGCAGCTGCCAGACAGACCAGCAGGCTGATCAGAACGCGCCATGGATGATGGGGCTTCGTCTGGCTTCCCTCCGGTATCTTCTTTCCTTCCGGCAGTTCTTGGTCCCTTCCGCAGAGCCTGTCGTAGAGGCCTGCCATGGTCATCGCAATGATCCATGGCGCAAGGAGCACACACAGGGCAAAGATCAGAAGACCGATCAGGGTTCCAAAGAGTGTGATATACCGCGCAACGAGGCGGGGAAGAAAACGAAAGAGCACGGAGAGTGCCAGTGGCAATCCGCGGAAGATGCCAAGACCTGCCAGAACAAGAACAGCAGACACCTGCCAGAACAAGAACAGCAGACAACACAAGAGAACCCAGCAAAGACGGGTAGATCTGCGGGCGGTGTTCCCGGACCAGGCTGTGGGCTCTCTTTCTTGCCTCAGGAAGAGTCTCCTTCTCCAGGACCACCTCATGCAGAAGAAACAGACTGCGCATCTGCAGGATCAGCAGGATCGCCATCGACAGAATATACAGAACACGGTATAGAAGCTTCTTGCGGATCATATAGAGCATGAAGCCGGGAAATTCAAACGGATTCGGGATGATAAAGAAGGCTGTGATCGATATCGCCGGGATGAAAAACAGATAGAACACAATGACCGGAATGCCCTGCCTGCACAGAAACAGACGGATCCTCCGGAAGCTGCGCAGGATCAGCCTGCCCGGAGATACCGGTTTTCCCTGCCGCAGGTCCTCCGCCAGCAGGATCACCGTATTCAGCAGCGCCGCACCAGTCAGAAGCAGGATCAGTTCTGTGATCGCAAGAACGGCATAGCCATGCCAGGAGCGGAAGAATGAGTTGATATTACCGCTGGTTATGGCCGGCTTTCCGGAGAAGAGCAGCAGTGAAGAGACAAGGATATCCGTACCGGTCATCGAGATCAGGATGATCGCCCCGCACAGCGCGGAAACAATGAGCATCCACGCCATATTTCTTGCTGTGATGATATGTCTGATTTCCCTGATTCTTGATTTCATCAGCAGTTACCTCTGCAGCAGTTTAACTGTCAATCAACGGATAATAGTCAAAAATGTCCTGTGCAGCATCTGAGATGTTCTGTATCTGTTCCATGCTGATCTCTCCAAGCAAAGAGTAATGCCTTGCCCTGATATCGATTCCTCTCATCTGGTCAAGGATAGCATAACCCGTATCATTGCCGGAAGAAACAGGAATATTTAATGCCGCCTCTCCTGCAGTCTTTCGCACCGGACATACGATCAGCATTCCGGTTCTGTTGAAATAATCCCGGCTCAGCACCAATACTTTCTGATTGAATGCAGGTATCTGAAGAATACTGCCCTGATGCACGATCTCCATTACCACACCTCTCGCCCTGCAGGTTCTCCCCAGTTGGCTTCTTCTTCATAAGATACCAGATTCCCGCCGTATTCCATTGCCCTTTCTTCCAGTGTCCTGTGGCGAAAAGGTTTCTCTATGATGAGTTTTCCCATATGAACAGTCATTTCTACCTGGTCACCTGCAGCAAGACCCATTCCGACAAGAATACTCTTCGGAATCCTGATACCCTGTCCGTTCCCCCATTTCACTACCTGTGCCCTCATAATCTTTGCCCCCATGTATATCCATATGTATATACACAGGGTACCTCATTCCGAATGGATGTGCAAACAGAAACTGCTTACATCGACAAAAATGCCGGTACCATGAGTACGACCAGTACCACGCCAAACATCAGGATCATCGGAAGCAGCATGCGGATCACTGCCTTCTCTCCCATTTTCCGCACCGCCATCTTATGCTGCTCCAGGGACAGGACTGCCTCATGTTCCAGCAGCGCGGTCAGGCCTTTGGACCCCTTTTTCAGATTCTGGGACAGCAGGGAGCCGAGCTTGATGTAGGAAGGCAGTGCGCACCTCCTTCCAAAGTTTTCATAGGCGGAAGCCTCGGGAACCCCGCTGCGCATCTCTCTGAGCGTCAGGATCATCTCCTCGTATACATAGTGTTTTTGTGCGGATCCCTCGAGCTGCGCCTGATACTGTGCGGCAATCCTCGTGAAGGATCCTCTTATGGTCAGACCGGCGGACAGCAGCATGGTCAGTTTCCACAGAAGCTGTGAGTAATCCAGTTCCAGCTGCTCTTTTCGTTCCTTTGCCCGGTCCCGGACCCTGGAATCTTCATGCACCCAGAATCCGACCGGCAGGATCAGCAGGATGATCAGAAGCATACGCACTGTGCCTTCCTGCGGGTAGGACCAGTGGAGCGTTCTGCCGTCCACCTGCCGGGGCAGCTGCATCTGCGGATCAGCGGGATTCTCCGTCTGGGCCGTTTCGACCGCATCCCGGATCTTCTTCACCAGTGCCTCCTGTGCTGTCAGCCGGGGCGGGCAGACCCTCACGATCCATTCCTGCGACCTGACCTGATCCTGACAGGTCAGAGTGGCTGTGATCGTAACAAGAGTGCCTTCCTCATCCGGCTCCCCTGTGATGCTTCCATCCTCCTCGATCATGCCGGGCGGCGTAATGTAATAGTCCGCCTGAACAGCGCCATCCTGCAATTCAGAAGGCAGATACAGCGCGGTTCGGACCTCATCTGTTGAAGGATTCTCCCCGGGGAGTCCCTGCATCAGCTCCTCCTGTGCCTGCCGCAGGAGTTTTCTTGCCTCCGGCTTTGTATACAGTCTCGCACGAAGATGGACATCGACCGCTTCCGATTCATTTTCTCCGGAGATCGTCAGGTTCAGGCTGCGGTCCGTTCCGCCTGCTCCGTATCCCGGACGCTCCAGAAGTCCGCCCGTAACAGAGCGGTTCTTTCCATTCTCCGCTGCCAGCACTGCGATAAGGGCTGCACCGCATATGAAGACCGCCATAAGCATTCCGGATATCTTCCGCACATAATAGTCCCGGATGCAGTTTTTCCTGCCTTCCCCCAGTTCTGTCAGTTCCCTGCCGAGTTTCATAGTTCTCTCATCCGGATGCAGACGGTCGTAGATCCGCTCTGCCGCTGCCCGGAACGGATGGCGATACCACACCGGATCCTGCATTCTGAACACACTGCGTCTCTTACCCATGCTTACTACCTCGCGTATATCTGTTCTCAAACCATCCGTATATGCTCAGACCTCGATCTGCATGATCTTCTTCCCCCACAGGTACGCAGCCGCGTAGACTGCCAGCGCCGCGGTCATGATCAGGATCCCCAGTGTGTTGTGATAGCAGGCGTCCAGAAAGCCCGGAGATGTCAGCGAAGTATAGGCGATGATCGCCAGCGGCGCGGCGGACATGATCTTCTGCTCGGATGCCTTGCCGGACAGATTCGTCTCAATCTCCTCCCGGGTCTGCGCCTTGGCCTGGATACTCGTGACCGCTCCCCGGATGATGCCGATCATATCCCCTCCGGTACGCTTTGCTGTCCGGAAGACTTCTGCCAGATTGATAATATCTTCAATGTCCGTCCTTCTCCCAAGATCCGTCAACAGTGACTCCACCGGCACATTCAGCCCCAGCTGGGAGAGGATATACCGGAATTCCGTCATGATAAATGAATTCTCCGGATAGATCTTGCGCAGTTCGGCCGTCGCCTCGCGAAATGCATTTTCCATGGCATAGCCTGCCTGCAGGGACGCATTGACCATCTGCATCCCCGTGGTAAATTCCGACAGGATCTGCCGCTTTCTCTGGCGGTTCAGATCTTCCCTTCTGCTCTTCAGAAACAGCCAGACTCCGGGAAGGAAGATCACAAATGCAAGAATGGATCGGTAGAACAGCAGAGAGAACAAGGCATCCAGGGCCAGATAGGCAAGAATATGGAGGATCAGCTGCGCACGGGTGAACCGGTATGTACCGTAGTCGGGCGGAAATGTTCCGGATGTCCGTCTGACACCTCGCTTAAGTGCCTTTTCCTTCACAGAAATTCTTCTCATAACAGATCCTCCTCATGATTCGTGCAGGAATACCATCGGACTGCGCTGCAGTGTGTCACTGATTCAAGGCGATCCCCGCCCGCTCCAGCTTCTGTGTGTGTATCAGTTCGCCGGTCTTCTTCAAAGAGCCTGTCAGTTTCCCGTCTTTCTCTTCTCCAAGCCCCTGATACTCATAGATCGTGTGGGTCCGGATCTCACCGGTCTGTACATCGTATCCGTCAATCTCCAGGATCTCCAGAACCTTGCGGCTCTTATCCCGCATGCGCGACAGATGGACCATCAGATCGATGCCGGACGCGATCTGACGCCGGATCGCGGCGATCGGGATCTCCATGCCCATGATGACCATGGTCTCCAGGCGTGAGAGCATGTCCCTGGGGCTGTTCCCATGGCCGGTGGAGAGACTTCCGTCGTGACCGGTATTGAGTGACTGCAGCATGTCGATCGTCTCCTCGCCTCTCACCTCTCCCACAATGATCCTGTCCGGCCGCATTCGAAGGGAAGAACGGATCAGATCCCGGATCGTCACTTCTCCCTCCCCCTCCGCATTGGGACGTCTGGCTTCCAGCCGGACCAGATTGCGGTCGCCTCTGATCTGCAGCTCGGCATTATCTTCGATCGTTATGATTCTCTCGTCTTCGGGAATGAAATTCGACAGCGCATTCAGAAAAGTGGTCTTCCCGCTTCCGGTCCCTCCGGAAATGAAAATGTTATAG